>JAYVLR010000022.1:0-5084 GCA_043759395.1 Thiobacillaceae bacterium | reverse complement strand
GATCATGTCTCCATGATCCCGATTCACGCACCTACAGGCTCAACTCTCTTTGGATTTACAGCACCCGGCTCAGGCTCATGTGTCATTGGAGAAGGCTGCCCATTGCTCGTAATGGGCTGACGGATTAAAATACCGACCCTTTGCCTAAAATTTAAGGCTCGCTGTGCTGAAGCGTGATTCGCTGTGTCCCAAGCGCGATTCGCTGTGAGTGGCGGGCTGTTTTTATCTGGTGGTCATAACATAATGAACAGACAACGCTGGCTTGACGGGACGCTCTACTCCCCCGACTTTGAACAGGATAGCTGCGGCTTTGGCCTGATTGCGCAAATGGACAATCTGCCCAGTCATACCCTGGTGCAGAACGCCATCGGTTCGTTGGCCTGCATGACACATCGCGGCGCGATTGCGGCGGACGGGCTGTCGGGCGACGGCTGCGGATTGCTGTTCAAAAAGCCGGAAGTGTTTCTGCAAGCGGCCGCCCTGGATGCGGGCATTGCGCTTGCCCCGTTATATGCAGCGGGCCTGCTGTTTTTATCGCGTGAGGCGGGGGTGGCGAACAGTTCGCGCGCCGTGCTCAAAGCCGAACTCGAAACACAGGGTTTGATCGTCGCCGGTTTTCGTGTGGTGCCGACGGATTCGTCGGTATGCGGCGAATCCGCGCTGGAATCCTTGCCTTATATCGAACAGGTGTTCGTCAATGCGCCGTCCGATCTGGATGCAGACAGCTTTGAGCGCCGCCTCTATATTGCCCGCCGCCGCGCCGAAAAAGCGCTGGAAGCGGGCGATCCGGTGTTTTATCTGCCGACGCTGTCGTGCCGTGTCATCAGTTATAAAGGCCTGGTGCTGCCGGAAAATCTGCCGGTGTTTTATCCCGATTTGAATGACGAACGGTTTGCGTCGGCGCTCGCGGTATTTCACCAGCGCTTTTCCACCAACACTTGGCCGCAGTGGCGGCTGGCGCAGCCGTTCCGCTATCTGGCGCACAACGGCGAAATCAATACGGTGCAAGGCAACCGCAACTGGAGCCGGGCGCGCGAGCAGAAATTTGCTACGCCCCTGATCCCGGATATGGACGATATTCGTCCCATCGTGGGCACCAAGGGTTCGGACTCGATGAGTCTCGACAACATGGTCGAAGGCTTGGTGATGGGGGGCGCGGGGCTGTTCCGCGCCTTGCGCCTGGTGGTGCCGCCCGCCTGGCAGAACGTCGAGGCTATGGATCCCGACATCCGCGCGTTCTACGAATACAACTCCATGCACATGGAGCCGTGGGACGGCCCTGCGGGCATTGTGCTGACCGATGGCCGTTATGGCGTGTGTACGCTGGATCGCAATGGCCTGCGCCCGGCGCGCTGGGTGCTGACCAAAGACCGCATTCTGACCATTGCGTCTGAAGTCGGCGTGTGGAAAATCGACCCGGCCAACGTCGAACAAAAAGGCCGTGTCAAACCCGGCCAGATGATTGCTGCCGACCTGGAAACCGGGCGTTTGCTTTTGCCTGCCGACATCGACAATGAACTGAAAAGCCGCCAGCCCTATCGCGAATGGCTCAAGACCCATGCGCAGACACTCGATTTGTCGCTGCAACAGGATGCCAACCTGGTGGTGATGGATGCGGCGAGCCTGCTCACGCACCAGAAGCTGCATAACGTCAGCTTCGAAGAGCGCGACCAGATTATTCGCGTGCTGGCAGAAGACGGTGCTGAGGCGATTGGTTCGATGGGCGACGATACGCCGATGGCCGTGCTGTCGCAAAAAGTGCGCTCACCGTTTGACTATCTGCGCCAGCAATTTGCGCAGGTGACGAACCCGCCGATTGATCCGATTCGCGAAGCCATCGTGATGTCGCTCAACACCAGCTTTGGTGCGGAGCGCAACCTGTTTGAAGAAACGCCGGAGCACGCGCACCGGCTGGAAATCCGCAGCCCGCTGCTGTCGAAAGAAGCCTTCGACAAGATACTCGGATCCGCCGACCCGATTCTGACTTCGGTCACGCTGGATTTGCATTACGACCCGGCGGCGACCAACCTCAAGCAAGCCATCGAAGCGCTGACCGTCAGCGCCATTGCCTCCGTGAGTTCGGGCAAGGTGATCCTGGTGTTGTCCGATCGCGAAATCGCCAAAGACAGACTGCCGATTCATGCCCTGTTCGCGGTCGGCGCGGTGCATCACGCGCTGATCGCCGCAGGCCTGCGCTGCAATGCCAACATCGTGATCGAAACCGGTTCGGTGCGCGATCCGCATCATTACGCTTGCCTGATCGGCTATGGCGCAACTGCGGTCTATCCGTATCTGGTCTATCAGATCATCGGCGAATTCGTGAAGTCGGGCGAGATCAAGCCGCCGCTGGATAAAGCACTGTCTAACTTCCGCAAGGGTATGGACAAGGGCCTGTACAAAGTGCTGTCGAAGATGGGCATCTCGCTGGTCGCGAGCTATCGCGGCGCACAGTTGTTCGAAGGCGTGGGCATCCACGAAGAAGTCGTCGCGCTGTGCATGAAGGGCACGGTATCGCGGATTTCGGGTGCCAATTTTGATGACTTTGAGTCCGATCAGAAGCTGCTGCACAAGACTGCGTTCAACCCCATGCGCCCGTTGCCGGTCGGGGGTTTGCTCAAATTCATCTTCGGCGAAGAATTCCACGCCTACAACCCCGACGTGGTGCAACAACTGCAAAAAGCCGTGAAGTCCGGCAGCTATGCGGAATACAAAACCTATTCCGATACGGTGAACTCGCGCCCGGTGGCGATGCTGCGCGATTTGATGCAGCTCAAGGCGGGCGCGGCGCACGGAATTCAACCCGTCCCGCTGGACGAAGTCGAACCGCTGGAAGCGATTTTGAAGCGTTTTGACTCGGCCGGGATGTCGCTCGGCGCCTTGTCGCCCGAAGCGCACGAGGCGCTGGCCGAAGGCATGAACCGCATCGGTGGTCGCTCCAACTCGGGCGAAGGCGGCGAAGACCCGAAGCGCTACGGTACGAGCAAAACCTCCAAGATCAAACAGGTGGCATCAGGACGCTTTGGCGTGACGGCAACGTATCTGGTCAATGCCGAAGTGCTGCAGATCAAGATTGCGCAGGGCGCAAAACCGGGCGAAGGCGGCCAACTGCCGGGCGACAAGGTGTCGGTGATGATCGCGGGCTTGCGCCACTGCAAACCTGGTACGCCGCTGATTTCGCCGCCGCCGCATCACGACATTTATTCCATCGAAGATCTGGCGCAGTTGATTTTTGACTTGAAGCAGGTCAATCCGGATGCGCTGGTGTCGGTGAAGCTGGTGGCCGAGCCGGGCGTGGGCACGGTGGCCGCAGGCGTGGCCAAAGCGTATGCCGACCTCATCACGATTTCCGGCTACGACGGCGGCACCGGCGCTTCTCCGCTTGCCAGCGTGAAATACGCCGGTTCGCCGTGGGAGCTGGGCTTGTCTGAGGCGCAGCAGGTGTTGCGTGCCAACGGCTTGCGTGGCCGGGTACGGGTGCAAACCGACGGCGGCTTGAAGACCGGCCTCGACGTGATTAAAGCAGCGATTCTCGGTGCCGAGTCGTTCGGTTTTGGTACTGGGCCGATGGTCGCTTTGGGCTGCAAATACTTGCGCATCTGCCATCTGAATAATTGCGCAACGGGTGTGGCCACACAGAACGCGCAGCTGCGTCGCGATCACTTTATCGGCCTGCCCGAAATGGTGGTGAATTACTTCACCTTCGTCGCGACCGAGACACGCGAGTTGTTGGCTTCGCTCGGCATGAAGAAGCTCACCGACCTGATCGGCCGCACCGACCTGCTCGCCTTGGCAGCGGGCGACACGCCGCGTCAGGGACGTTTGAAACTCGACGCGCTATTGAGCCAGGGCGACATCCCGGACAGCGCGCCGCGTTTCTCACAGCAAGCGCGCAACCCGTCGTTTGATAAAGGCGAGCTTGCCGAGCAAATGGTGAAAGATGCCTTGCCTGCGATCAAGGCGGCGATGCCGGTTGAACTCAGTTACACGGTGCGCAATGTCAATCGCTCCATCGGCGCGCGCCTGTCGGGTGAAATCGCCCGCGCGCATGGCGGCAAAGGCCTGCCCGACAATACCATCCGGATCAATCTCAACGGCTCGGCCGGGCAGAGTTTTGGGGTATGGAACCATCACGGCCTGACGCTGACGCTGGAAGGCGATGCCAACGATTACGTCGGCAAAGGCATGGGCGGCGGGCGGCTGGTGGTGTATCCGCCGCGCACGGCCACCTTCGAGGCGCACCGCAATACGCTGATCGGCAACACCTGTCTGTATGGCGCGACCGGCGGCGAGCTGTACGCTGCGGGCGTGGGCGGCGAGCGCTTCGGCGTGCGCAATTCCGGCGCGCTTGCGGTGGTGGAAGGCATCGGCGACCACGGCGCGGAATACATGACCGGCGGCACGCTGCTGGTGCTGGGCGATACGGGTCTGAACTTTGGCGCGGGCATGAGCGGCGGCATGGCCTTTGTGTACGACGAAGCGGGCGATTTTATTTCCAGATACAACAAGGAAATGGTCGAAGTCACGCGCATCACCAGCGATGAGACCGAGCCTTTCCGTATCTTTTTCAAGCAGCATCTGCTGCGCCATCACACACTGACCGGCAGCGAGCGCGCAAAGGATTTGCTGGCCGATTTCCACGCCACGCTTGCCAAAGTCTGGCTGATCAAACCCAAGCGTATTTCACTTGAAGACCTGGTCGATGACATTCCAGGTATCCAGCGTGCAATCGTCACGGTTTAAAGCAAGGAGCCAACATGGAAATTAATCTGCTGGAAGAAGCGAAGAAACTGCCCTTCGCTGAAAAAATGCAGTTGGTGGAAGACCTGTGGGACGCCATAGCAGCAGAAGCGGCAATGCACCGTTTGCCTGACGCGCAAAAACGGGTACTGGAACAACGACTGCTCGAAAGCCAGGAAAATCCCGACGCGGGCGAATCCTGGGATGTGGTTCGCGCTGAAATCGAACGCTCCCTGTGAGGCTGGTTATCAGCACCAAAGCCAAGCAGGAGTTACAGATTGCAGCGGCATGGTACGAGGATCAGACGAAAGGCTTGGCGAATGAATTTCTCCGTGCAGTAGACTTGA
>JAYVLR010000021.1:0-5304 GCA_043759395.1 Thiobacillaceae bacterium | reverse complement strand
GCAGTTGGAAATGCACACCAGCGCGTCGGCGCAGTGTGCGTTGACCATGTACTCGACCGAGTCTGCGATCAGGTCGCGCGAGGGCAGCGAATACAGCATCCCGCCGTGGCCCATCGCGATGCCGTCGTCCACTGCAATGGTGTTGAATTCCTTGGCAACGCCGCCCGCCGCTTCAATCTCGCGCGCCACCAGTTGCCCCATATCCTTGAGATGCACATGACCGGGAACAAACTGCGTAAACGAGTTGGCAATCGCAATAATCGGCTTGTTGAAATCGCCGTCTTTCATGCCGGTGGCGCGCCACAATGCGCGCGCACCCGCCATGTTGCGGCCACGGGTCGTTGTCCAGGAACGGTAATCAGGCATGTCGGTCTCTCTGCAAAGCTATAATCAGCCTGCTATTTTACTAGCTCCCCGCCCACTACTCCTAACATCTTAAACATGCTTATCCATCCCCAGATCGACCCCGTCGCCCTCCAGTTCGGCCCCATTGCAGTCCATTGGTACGGCCTGATGTATCTACTCGCATTTGGCCTGTTTTTGTTGCTGGGGCGCTGGCGTATTGTCAACCAGCCATGGACGGCGTGGTCACCAAAAATGCTCGACGATGTCCTTTTTTACGGCGTGCTCGGCGTCATTCTCGGCGGACGGCTAGGCTATATCCTGTTCTACAAACCGGGCGATTATCTGGCGCACCCACTCGATATTTTAAAAGTGTGGGAAGGCGGCATGAGTTTCCACGGCGGCTTTCTCGGCGTCATCCTTGCCATGGCACTGTTTGCGCACAGACGCAAATTGCGCTGGCTATCCGTCACTGATTTCATCGCACCGCTGGTGCCGCTAGGGCTGGCTGCAGGACGACTGGGCAACTTCATCAACGGTGAGCTATGGGGACGGCCAACCGATCTGCCGTGGGGCATGGTGTTCCGCTACGCGGATGCCTTGCCGCGCCACCCGTCCCAGTTATATCAACTGGCGGGTGAAGGCTTGTTGCTGTTCGCTATCGTCTGGATATTTGCAAAAAAATCGCGCCCGCTGGGTGCAATTTCAGCGGTCTTTCTGATCGGTTACGGCACGCTGCGCTTCCTCGCCGAGTTCACCCGCGAACCCGACAGCTTTCTGGGTTTGCCGGGCTTCGGACTATCCATGGGGCAATGGCTCTCTCTGCCGATGATCGTGGCCGGTTTCATCATGTTGCGCTGGGCACAGCGTCGTTCCACCCTGTGACAGGGGCGCGACAATATGCCACATACTCCTCTGCACCGTTATTACGTACACTAGAGGCAGTCCTTTTCTTTACTGTGAGTCCAATGAAATCTCTAACGATTTTTCTAGCCCTGCTTGGCACGCTCGCCTGTCAGGCTGCGTGGGCGGGCCGCGTCGTCGTAAGCAATGCCTGGGTACGCGCCACCATGCCAGGGCAAGAAGTGGCGGGCGCATTCATGAATATCCAGTCTGACGCTGCCGCCAAACTCGTTGCGGTCACCAGCCCGGCAACGCCGCAAGTCGAGGTGCATGAGATGAAAATGGACGGCACCATGATGCGCATGCGCGAAGTACGCAGCATCGACCTGCCTAAAAACAGCGTGGTCAGTTTAAAGCCGGGCGGCTATCACATCATGCTGATAAAACTGAAAAAGCCGATCAAGGCGGGAGACAAAGTCCCGCTGGAGCTAATCGTCGAAACGGCAGGCAAACGCACAACAATTTCAGTGCTTGCTATAGCGCGCAGCCCGATGGACGGGGCAGGTGCCGCAAGCAGTCAAATGGGTCATTAAGCCGCGCCCAGAATTGCGCCGCGTGCGTACAGGGTTTGCATCGTCGCCAACCCGCCTTGAATCACAGCCTCGGGGGCTGGATGCGCACTCTCGGCAGCCACCATTTCTAATGCGGCGCGGCCAGTAAGCGTCCCCGGTTCAAGCAAAACCAGCAGGCGCGCAGTAAACGCGTTGATTTCAATAAACTGGATGCGGTCGTCGGCATCCCTGAATACCAGCAAATACGTATCAGCCAGCGCAATTTTGACGCGCGGCCGAATATGCTGAACCTGCCATTGGTAATACAGATTGGCCAGAACCGGATTCAACACCGGACGCTGTTTGAGCAGATCGCCTTCAATATCGATCCGTTCCCAGTCGGGCGCGCGGGTCGAAACAGACAGCACCAGCTCGATCCATTCATAGTGGGCAAGCGCCAGCACATACCCGGGGTAAGCGTCCGGATGCGGCCACTCCGATTGCAGGTACTGAATGAACTCGTCCGGGATTTGCCTGAAATACGGCGTATGGCTGCGGTGCGTACTGAAAAACGCGCGCACCAGTGTCGCCCATTTGCGTACACCCAGCACTTTCCGCAGCACTGGAAAACACGCCAGCAAAAAACCTTCGGTGTTGTTGTAGAGCAGCTCGTTGTAAATCTTCATCCGCCGCGCGTCTACGCCCGCCGGACGCGGGTGCGCTTTCGGGTCGCGGATATGCGCGGTAAAGGCGAACTGGTAACGCTGAAACTCAGGAAGCGCGGACGGCTGCTTGTTCATGCGAAGAATGCGCAGCCTGGATGCGGGCGATGTGTTCCACTTCTTTGACCAGCTCGACCAGCGGCGGAATGTTGAAATCGCGCTCCAGCAGCGTGGGCGCTACGCCGTGGATGCGATAGGTTTCGTCGAGCAACGCCCACACCGGATCAATCACGTTGGCGCCGTGAGTGTCCACCAGCAGGTCAGCCGCCTCGGTGTAATGGCCCGCCATGTGCATGTACACGATGCGCTCAGTGGGCAAGCCCCGAATGAATTCGAGCGGGTTATAACGGTGGTTCACGCTGTTGACGTATACGTTATTCACGTCCAGATGCAGGTCGCAGTCGGCTTCCTGCAATACCGCGTGAATAAAGCCCGCCTCGTCCATCTCGGCAATCGGCGCGGCGGTGTAGAACGACGCGTTTTCGATAGCGATACGGCGTTCGAGGATGTCCTGCACGCGCCGGATGCGCGCAGCGACGTAATTCACCGCCTCTTCGGTAAAGGGAATCGGCAGCAGATCGTACAAATGCCCGTCGTCCGAGCAATACGATAAATGTTCGGTGTAAAGCTGTATTTGGTGGTGATCCATGAATTGCCGCGTTTTGTGCAGCAACATCTCATCCAGTGGCGAAGGGCCGCCTATGGACAAAGACAAACCATGGCAAACAAAAGGATAGCGTTCGGTAAACCCGCGTAAATCTCGGCCATACGCGCCACCCATGTCGATCCAGTTTTCGGGAGCGAGTTCAAAAAAATCAATCGCGCTGGGGACATGGGTTTTCAGCTCGGGCAACAACTCCCGCCGAAAACCCAGCCCCGCACCAGACAGGCGCAGGGAATTCATCCGTTCAACGGCTTATTTCGCGCCGCCGCTTTTGCCTTCCATCGCTTTGGCTTTAGCACCGCCGCATTTGCCTTCCATGGCCTTGGCTTTGCTGGCACCGCATTTGCCTTCGCCGCACTTACCGTCTTTCATCTTGGCCATTTCATCCTTGTCAATGAAGCCGTCCTTGTTGGCATCCATTTTTTCAAACATGGACGCGTGCATCGCTGCGGCTTCTTCCTTGCTGACTTTGCCGTCCTTGTTGGTGTCAGCCATGGACATGCCGCACTTGCCTTCACCGGCTTTCATGCCGCCGCATTTGCCTTCGCCCATTTTGCCTGCCTCCGCAACCATATATCCCCGGTCCAGAGACTGCATGGCAAAGGGATTCTCGGCAGCCGAAGCCAGGGGCGCGGCAAGGGTGGCAGCAAAAGCGGTGCCGACAGCGGCAGCAATCAGGGTTTTCTTGGACATGGTTCTCTCCTAAATTAAAAAAGTACTGCGTTACACAATGCCGGAGGATTCCGGCGCTTGCAAAAAAAACTCATGCGTCGAGATTTTTCTGCAATTCGGTTTCGATGCGTTGCCGCGACTCGGGGGAGAGTCCGGGCGATGCATCATCTAATGTTTTTTCCATCTGAAGCGACTGCCCATGAATCAACTGGCGCATCGCGTGCATCTGCCTCACAAAACGCGCGCAATTCCGGCAGATTGCCAAATGCAATGCCATCGCGACGCGCTCGATCAAAGGCAGGCGTTCGTCCATCGCGCGCGAGCTTAGTTCCGTATTCTCCTTGCACGTCACAATCCATTTCACGCTGCGGCCACCCTCGAAAAACCGTTCAATTCCAGGCATTCCCGCATAAACAATCGTGCGCGATGCAGCAGTACCCAGCAGTAGGTCGGGGTGATTCCCAGTTCCTTACAAATATCCTGCGTCTCCATGCCCGCGACCTCGCGCAGGCTGAATACCTGCGCCATCACCGGTTTCAGGCCATCGGCACATTCGTCGAGCACGCGCCGCAACTGGCTCAACGCCATCTCGGTTTGCGGGTTGCCCCACGGCTTCGGCGGCGCTACCCAGTGGCCGTCTTGTTGGAACAAACTATCGACCGCCTCTTCGCCGTCAGCATCACGCGGGATTTCCACCTCGCGCACCCGCTGCCGGATCGTATCGACAATCTTGTGTTTAAGGATGCCGGTCAGCCAGGTGCGCGGGCTGGCTTCTCCGGCGTAGCGCTCCCGCGCAGACCATGCGGCAAGCAAAGTTTCCTGCACGGCATCCTCGGCCAATTCATCCGAATGCAACTGCCGCCGCGCCACGCGGAACAGATAATCGCCGTGCTCAGCCAGCCAGGTATGAGGATCCAGTGCATTCATCAGGTGTGGAAACAATACGTATAGCGCTCCAATTTAGATGCAATCCGCCGTTGCCGCAAGCCAACGATGAGGTTCGCCTGGATTCAAACCGTAGCGCGGGGTTTTTTATAGCGTAAAATTCTGCGAACCCGTCCCCCGGAACCGCCATGCCTCTCTCCGCGTTCACGCCTGCCGACAAAGCCAATATCCTGTCTGAAGCGCTGCCGTACATTCAGCGCTTTTACGACAAAACCATCGTCATCAAATACGGCGGCAACGCCATGACCGAACCGCATCTGATGGAAAGTTTTGCGCGCGACGTGGTGCTGCTGAAGCTGGTCGGCATGAATCCGGTGGTAGTGCACGGCGGCGGGCCGCAAATTGCATCGCTGCTGAAAAAAATCGGCAAGCAGAGCAATTTCATTCAGGGTATGCGCGTCACCGACGAAGAGACGCTGGATGTGGTGGAGATGGTGCTGGGCGGCCTGGTCAATCAGGATATTGTCACGCTCATCAACAAACACGGCGGCAAAGCCGTCGGCCTCACCGGCAAGGACGGCAACTTTATTCATGCGCGCAAAATGCTGGTGCCCAGCGCGGACGA
>JAYVLR010000020.1:0-17367 GCA_043759395.1 Thiobacillaceae bacterium | reverse complement strand
TCGCGGCGCGCCTGGAAGATGCTTATGACATCAAGCTGATTGACCACAATAAGGCTACCTGCGCGCGTCTTGCAGCGCAGCTGAATAAAACGCTGGTGCTGCACGGCGACTCCACCGACGAAGACCTGCTCGAGCAGGAAAACATTGCGGCGATGGACATATTCTGCGCGCTGACCAATGATGATGAAGACAACATCATGTCTGCCTTGCTGGCCAAACGCATGGGGGCACATCGCGTGATCGCGCTGATTAACCGTTCGGCCTATGTCGATCTGGTGCAGGGCGGCGAAATCGATATTGCCATTTCGCCCGCACAAGCCACGCTCGGGCCGCTGCTCTCCAAAATCCGCCGGGGCGATATGGTTGCAGTGCATGCGTTGCGACGCGGTGCGGCCGAAGTGCTGGAGGTGGTGGTTCATGGCGACGCCAAAACCTCGCAAGTCGTCGGTAAACGGATCGAACAAATTGGCCTGCCCGAGGGCGCAGCCATTGCCGCGCTAATCCGCGATGGCGAAGTCATCATCGCCCACCACGACACTCTGATTGCGGCGGAAGATCATCTGATCCTGTTTGCGCTCAACAAGCGCATCATCCCCAAAATTGAAAAGCTGTTTCAGGCTGGTTTTGGTTTTCTCTAGCCGAGTGTTTCAATGGCGCGGCTGACCCCTGTTCTGCATGTGCTTGGCCTTGTGGTCATGATTTTTTCATTCACCATGCTACTGCCCGTTGCCACCGCTTTCATCGAGCATGATGCGGGGCAGCATGCATTTGACGAGGCGTTTCTGGCCACCTTGATGGGCGGCCTGCTGCTCTGGCTCATTACGCGCAGCGGCAGACGCGAATTGCAGGCGCGCGACGGGTTCCTGCTGGTTGTGCTGGTGTGGGCCGCGCTGCCGGCATTTGCGGCGCTTCCGCTCATGCTCTTCCAGCCGGGCTTGTCGTTCACCGATGCCTACTTTGAAACTACGTCCGGGCTTACCACGACCGGTGCCACTGTGCTGACTGGGCTGGACAGCCTGCCGCAGTCGATCAACCTGTGGCGCCATTTTCTGAACTGGGTCGGCGGCATGGGGATTATTGTGCTCGCCGTCGCCGTACTGCCGCTGTTAGGCATCGGCGGGCGTCAGATTTTCAAGGCCGAAACGCCCGGGCCGATGAAAGACAGCAAACTCACTCCGCGCATCACCGATACCGCCAAAGCGCTGTGGGGCGTGTATGCAGCCATCACGCTCGCCTGCATCATCGCATTGAAAATCGCCGGAATGAGCTGGTTCGACGCGGTCTGCCACGCTTTTGCCGCGATGGGGCTGGGCGGATTTTCCACCCACGATGCAAGCGTCGGCTACTTCAACTCGCCCTGGATCGAAGGTGTGTTGATTGTGTTCATGTTGCTTGCCGCGCTCAACTTTGCAACGCATTTTCTGGCGTTCCGCGCGCGTGACCTGCGCCCGTACTGGCATGATCCGGAAGTGGCTGGCACGCTCGGTTTGATTGCCCTGAGCTGTCTTGGTCTCAGCTTGTATATCTGGCAGAAGGGTGTTTACCCTGATTTCCTGGCCGCGTTGCGGCATGTCAGTTTTAATCTGGTGTCGGTAGCGACTGACTGTGGCTTTGCCAGTGCTGATTTCAGCCTGTGGCCGATTTTTGTACCGATGTGTTTTTTGTTCCTGAGCTGCATCACCGCGAGTTCAGGATCAACTGGCGGCGGCATCAAAATGATCCGCACCCTGTTGTTGTTTAAACAAGGCGCGCGTGAACTGGAACGGCAAATCCACCCTCATGCAGTGCTGCCGGTCAAAATTGGCGGACAGGTCGTCTCTAACCAGATTATTTTTGCAGTGCAGGCATTTGCCATGTTTTATATTGGCACAATCGTCGCGGCCACCCTGGTTCTGCTGGCCAGCGGCCTGGATTTTCTGAGCGCGTTTTCCGGCGTCATCGCCTGCATCAACAATGCCGGGCCCGGCCTCGGTCGGGTCGGCCCTGCCACCACTTACCAGAGCCTGAGCGACTTTCAGACCTGGATCTTCACCCTCACCATGTTGCTGGGGCGGCTCGAACTCTTCACCGTGTTTGTATTGCTGTCCCCTCGATTCTGGAAAGCGTAAAACCTACCTATGCCCACTCCCCTCGAAAACTTCCTTGCCATGCTTGCCAAAGGGCGTGATGCCCCATTGTTGAGGTTTTCGCTCGGCAACGAATACATGAAACTGAACGAGCCCGCCAGCGCCGTCGAGCATCTGCGCCAGGCCGTCGTGCTCGACCCCAAGTATTCCGCCGCCTGGAAACTCCTCGGCAAAGCGCTGGCCGACTCTAATGCCCTGCCTGAAGCGCTTGGCGCTTATCAACAAGGCATTGCCGTCGCAGAAGCGCGCGGCGACAAACAGGCGGCGAAAGAAATGGCCGTTTTTGCAAGGCGTATCGGGAAACAACTCGACCCGGATTTAGACTAGAATCTGCCCACATTAAATTTGCAGGAGCAGACAAATGGCACGCATGGTGAATTGTGTAAAACTCGGACGTGAAGCCGAAGGCCTGGATTTTCCGCCGGTGCCGGGTGCGATGGGTAAACGGGTGTTCGAGGGCGTATCGAAGGAAGCATGGAAGGGCTGGCAGAGCCACCAGACCATGCTCATCAATGAAAACCGCCTGAACCTGGCTGATCTGCAAGCGCGTAAATACCTGATGGAACAAATGGAGCGTTACTTTTTTGGCGGTGGCGAGGTGGATGCAGCGGCGGGGTATGTTGCGCCCGCCAGCAAATAATTTCTGACCGGGTTTGTGTCCGGCAAAAATACAGGCTCCCGACGGAGCCTGTATTTTTGTGCGGAATTTGGCGGTGCCGGTTTAGCGAAGGCTTGGGTGCTGTGGCTGAGTGCTGCGAGAACGGTTTACCTCTGGCCGGGCAACCCCCGGACAACGGTCAGCCGTCCTGCGAGGTGCCGGCTACAACGCCCAGCCTTCTGCATCTTCAATTCCCGGCGCCATACAAAACCTGCTTCTCGATCTCCTCCACCGAGGTATGCCGCACGTCCTTGCCTTTGACCATGTACACCACGTATTCCGACATGTTCTTGGCGTGATCGCCCATGCGCTCGATGGCTTTGATGACGAACAGGATATCGATGAACACCGAGATGGTGCGCGGGTCTTCCATCATGAAGGTAATCAGGTGGCGCAGATTGAGGCGGAATTCTTCATCGACCAGGTCGTCCTGACGGGCGATTTCCACGGCTTTGCTGGCATCTAGCCGGGCAAAGCCGTCGAGCGCTTTGCGCAGCATGTCGAGCACCATGCTCGCCATGTATTTCACTTCGGAAAAACGGGGCAGCGTCATGCGCTCGGCGGCGTGGATCAGCTTGGCCATGCGCGCGATTTTGGAGGCTTCGTCGCCGATGCGCTCGAGGTCGGTGATGGTCTTGACGATCATCATTACCATACGCAAGTCCGATGCAGTGGGCTGGCGACGCGCGATGATCTGCGCGCAGTCTTCGTCGATCTCGACTTCCAGTGCGTTGACGGCATGATCCTTGGTTTCGACTTCGTCGGCCAGGCGCATGTCGCCCTGAACCAGCGCTTCGATCGCGTGTGATATTTGCTCTTCGACCAAGCCGCCCATTTTGAGCACCTTGGCGCGCACGGATTCGAGTTCAGTATCAAATTGTTTGTAAGTGTGTTCAGACATGGAACCTCCAGAGCTTTTCCTGATTATAAGCCGTGTATTGCCGGGTGTTGTGACAGCGGCATGACGGCGCGGGACTTTAGGCGTGCGCCGCGCTGCTGAATGCCAGAACGTAGCGTTGACCATCGATATCGAGAAAGAGTTTCCAGTCGCGTCGCCCGGATACACACACGGACAGCGTAATGTCTGCACCGTACACGCCGGGAGTGGCAGCGTGCAGGTCGTAGTGATTAAACCCCATGCCCATGCCCACCATTTTCAGTTCGACACTGACGCGTTTGGCACCCGGCGCGAGCACGTCCAGACGGAAGGCTTGCAAAGGCATGGGTTGTCTGGAGAAACGCAGTTTCGCAGGCAGGCCGCGATGGCTGAAAGCGCAGCCCTTAACCGGATCGGCACAGGTGATGGCCTGGGCTTCTGCCGGTCGATTCGACAGCGTGCCGACCACAGCGATGGCAATGAAGGCCAGCGCAAGCAAGAGTGGGAACACGATACGCTTCATGATTGCCAGGCCGCCCGCAACAGTGCCACACCATGCGCACCATGGCGAGTTGCCAGATTGATGTCTGCCGCCGTCAAGCCGCCCAGGCCATACACCGGAATGGGGCTCGCGGCGGCCCAGCGCGAAAATGTTTCCCAGCCAAGGGTGGCAGCGCCGGGATGGCTCAGGGTGGGCAGCACCGGTGACAATAATGCAAAATCCGCCCCGATTTCGGCAGCGTGCGCGAGTTCGGCCTCGCTGTGGCAGGAGGTGCCCACCCAGCCCACGCCGGGGCGTTGCGTGAGTTGTGCCAGATTCGCCGCATCCAGATGCACGCCGTCGGCATCAACCGCCTGTGCCAGTTCGACGCTGCCGTTGACCAGTACGCGTGCGCCAACAGGCCGTGCACGTTTGACGATTTCGCGCGCGAGTTGCAGGCGATCGGCTTCATCCATCCCTTTATCGCGCACCTGGATAAGCTTCAAGCCGCGTTGCAAGGCGGCATCCAGCTGCGCCAAAAAGGCATCCATGCCCAGCGCCTCCGCATGGCTGATGGCGTAGACCGGCGGCAGCGTGAGTGCGCGCAGCACCGGAAAATTCGCGGGCAACAGTGGCATCACTTTGACCGCATCCGGCGCTTGCCATGAAAAAGTCTGACCTTCGTGTGGGTGCGGTTCGCCCTGCCAGTGAGTGACGCGAAAAAAGTTCAGCCGAACGGTCGCGTGCGGGTACACAAATACCCGTGTAATCCAGCGATTCGCTTCTGTCACGACAATCCCCAGTTCTTCGTGCAGTTCACGCACCAGTGCCGCGTGCAGCGTTTCGCCCGGTTCGACTTTGCCGCCAGGGAATTCCCAGTAGCCCGCATACGCGCGACCCTCTGGCCGGCTCGCCAGAAATATCTGGCCATCCGGGCGGATCAGAATGCCCGCGACGACTTCGAGGGGTGCTGTCATGCTTAAAACCAGTTCACCACAGAGGCACTGAGGAAGCCCCGTATCCGTTTGCTTATCCTGATGTCATTGCCTGTGTCCATCATCTCCGTACCTCTGTGGTTAGCGGTTTGGTTTTAACAGCAACGGCTCAACCAGCGCTTTCAGCCGCGCGTAATGCAACTGCCCCGCAACCTTGTGGCGGATATGCCCATCGCGGTCGAGGATGAACGATGTGGGAACGCTGCTGACGCCGCCAAACGCTGCATTGACCGACGTGTTGGTCGGCGCAGCCATAAAGGTATAACCGGTTTCCCGCGCCCACGCGGCGATTTGCGTCGGCGAGTCGTCGATGCTGATCGCTACCACCTCAAAGCCGCGCGCCCGATAGTCTTTCCAGAATTCGTCGATCACCGGTTTTTCCTTGCGGCAATACGGGCACCAGGTCGCCCAGAAGTTGACCAGCACCACGCGCCCCTTGAGCGTGGTTGTTGATGCTTCAGCGTCTTTACAACCACGGCCTGCCCCTTGCGGGCAGAGCGATTCACTGGTTACCACCCGGCCATCGGGCAGGGTAACGCCCCATGGCAGCGGGGCGCGATTCTCATCGCTAACCTCGGCGGGAGGACGAAACCACAGGTAGGCGACTAAACCCAGTAAAATCAGGGTCAGCGGACTTGGCGTCCATTTTTTCAATGTCCCTATTCCTGGCGGTGCTGGCTTATCCATGTTGTGGCTCAAAGCATTTCATATCGTTGTCGTGGTCAGCTGGTTTGCCGGGCTGTTTTATCTGCCGCGCCTGTTCGTCAACCTGGCGACGGAAGAGAACGTCGCAGCCTACGACCGCTTGCTCATCATGGCTGGCAAATTGTACCGCTTCGTCACCCCGATCATGTGGTTGACGCTGGCATCCGGCACCGGGTTGTGGCTGGCATACTGGCTGCCGACGATGGGCTGGCTATGGCTTAAAATCGCACTGGTCGCAGGTCTGGTTGGCTATCACCATGTGTGCAAAAGCTTGTTACGCCAGTTCCAGGCCAGACAGAACACAAAAAGCCATGTGTGGTTCCGCTGGTTTAATGAAATCCCCGTACTCGTGCTGGTGGCCGTCGTGCTGCTAGTCGAACTGAAGCCTTTTTAAGATTCAAGAAAGCCCTTTTGAAACCCGAATTCCGCCGTAATAAACCCCAACACGCCCCGCGTCCCGAACGCGAAGCCCTGCCGCCCGCCAGCCATTTCGCCACCTGCCCGCGCGGGTTGGAGGCCTTGCTCGAAGCCGAACTGATCGCCGCCGGTGGCAGCATCGTGCGCAGCCTGCCTGCTGGCGTGTTGTTCAGCGGCGATGCTGAAGTAGAAATGCGCGCCAACCTGCACTCGCGAATTGCCACGCGCATTCTGCGCAAGGTCGGGTTTACCCGGTATCGCAAGGAGGAGCATATCTATCGCGCTGCGCTTGAGTTGCCCTGGCCCGAGTGGTTTGCGGTGAACAAAACCATCGCGGTGAAAATCGGCGCGCAAAATTCGCCGCTCAAAAGCCTCAACTTCATCACGCTCAAAATCAAGGATGCGATCTGCGACCGCTTCCGCGAAGAAACGCGTGAACGCCCGAGTGTCGATACCGATGCGCCGAACGTGCCGGTGTATGCCTTTCTCACCTCGGATGCCGCTACGTTTTATCTCGACACCTCGGGTGAGCCGCTGTTCAAGCGTGGCTACCGTGTCGAGGCCAGCGCCGCATCGCTGAAGGAAAATCTTGCTGCGGGTCTGGTGATGTTGTCCGGATGGGAGCCGGGCACAGCCCTGTTTGATCCGATGTGCGGCGCGGGCACGATTTTGCTCGAAGCGGCGGATATGGCGCTGCATCGGGCACCGGGACGAGGACGACATTTTGCCTTCGAACATTACCGCGACTTCGACGCGGCACTGTGGAAGCGCATCAAAGCCGAGGCCAAATCCCAGGAAAAACCGCTGGCGCGCCTGCCGTTTTTTGGCGTGGATCAGGATCGTTGGGTGCTCGACAAAGCGCGCAATAATCTCGCTGCGGCCGGACTCGACAAAGTCATCGAGCTGCGTGTTGCCGATGCCCTGACCCTGCCCGCACCGATGCCGGTCGGCACGATCATCACCAATCCGCCGTATGGCGAACGCTTAGGCGATGCCGATGATCTGGCAGACTGGTATCCGCAGTTGGGTGACTGGCTGAAGAAAAATTTATCCGGTTGGGATGCCTGGATTATTTCCGGCGATCCCTTATTGCCAAAGCTGATCGGGCTGAAGGCCAGCCGCCGTATTCCGCTGTTCAACGGCCCGCTGGAAACGCGTTTTTTACACTACCAGGTCGTCGCCGGTTTCATGCGCCCGGATAAAACCAAACCCGTGACGGATCCTGCTGTGTGATGCTTTGATGCCATAAAGAAAACAGGGCGCTTAGCGCCCTGTTTTCTTTATGGCATCAAAGCATCACACAATATCCAGATGCTCCAGCCCCGACATCATGTCGCGGCCTTTGGCCTCCTGGCCGTGCAGCTTGATCTTGAGCCGCAGGTCGTTCAGGCTGTCGGCGTTTCTCAACGCGTCTTCATACGTCACCATGCCGGCCTCGTACAAATCGAATAGCGCCTGGTCGAAAGTCTGCATGCCCAGTTCACGTGATTTGGACATGATCTCCTTGATCTCATGCACGCTGCCTTTAAAAATCAGGTCGGCGATCAAGGGCGAATTGAGCAAAATTTCAACTGCGGCGACGCGCCCTTTCACGCCCTTGCGCGGGAGCAGTCGTTGCGAGATGAAGGATTTCAGATTGAGTGACAAGTCCATCAACAGCTGCGCGCGGCGTTCTTCCGGGAAGAAGTTGATGATGCGGTCGAGCGCCTGGTTGGCGCTGTTGGCGTGCAGCGTGGACAGGCACAGGTGGCCGGTTTCGGCAAACGCAATCGCGTATTCCATGGTCTCGCGGTCGCGGATTTCGCCGATCAGAATCACGTCGGGCGCTTGGCGCAGGGTGTTTTTCAGCGCGGAGAACCAGTTCTCGGTATCGATACCGACTTCGCGCTGGGTGATGATGGATTTGTTGTGCTCATGCACGTATTCGATGGGGTCTTCGACCGTGATGATGTGGTCGCAGGCATTCTCGTTGCGATGGCCGACCATGGCGGCAAGCGAGGTGGATTTGCCCGAGCCGGTGGCACCAACAAAAATCACCAGCCCGCGTTTGACCATGGCGATGTCGCGCAGCACCGGTGGCAGATTGAGTTCTTCCATCTTGGGAATTTTGGTCACGATGGTACGCAACACCATGCCGGTACGACCCTGCTGGACAAATACGTTGACCCGGAAGCGGCCAATTTCCGGCGGGCTGATCGCAAAGTTGGATTCGTTGGTCGCCTTGAAGTCCGTCCATTGCCGGTCGTTCATCAGTGAACGCGCCAGTTCCTGCGTATGCGCAGGGGTCAGCGTCTGGTTCGAGACCGGAGTGATTTTGCCGTCAACCTTAATCGCGGGTGGAAAACCGGCGGTAATGAACAGGTCGGAGGCATTTTTAGTCAGCATCAGCCGCAGCAAATCATGGACGGTTTTTTCAGCATTCATGGGATGTGCTTTCCTTGGTCTTAAAACGAATCTTTATTTTGCGCCGCACTACGTGCGACACCGGATGCAATGATGTTGCGCTTGACCATGTCCTGTAAACATTGATCCAGCGTCTGCATCCCGATCGCCTGGCCGGTCTGGATCGACGAATACATTTGTGCAACCTTGCCTTCGCGGATCAGGTTGCGGATCGCGGGGGTGCCGATCATGATTTCGTGCGCAGCGACGCGGCCTGTGTCGTCCTTGGTTTTAAGCAAGGTTTGCGAGATGACTGCGCGCAAGGACTCTGACAGCATCGAACGCACCATTTCCTTTTCTGCCGCCGGGAACACGTCGACTATGCGGTCAATGGTTTTCGCCGCGCTGGAGGTGTGCAGGGTGGCAAAAACGAGGTGGCCGGTTTCGGCTGCGGTCAGTGCGAGGCGGATGGTTTCCAGGTCGCGCAACTCGCCCACCAAAATCACATCCGGGTCTTCGCGCAGCGCCGAGCGCAGTGCGTTGTTGAACGACATCGTGTGCGGTCCCACTTCACGCTGGTTGATGAGGCATTTTTTGCTTTGATGCACAAACTCAATCGGGTCTTCGATGGTGAGAATGTGCTCATAACGGTTTTCGTTGACGTAATCCATCATTGCCGCCAGCGTGGTGGACTTGCCCGACCCGGTTGGCCCGGTGACCAGCACAATGCCGCGCGGCTGGTCGGAAATTTCCTTGAAAATAGCCGGGGCGTTGAGCTCTTCCAGCGACAGCACTTTGGACGGAATGGTACGGAACACCGCACCCGCGCCGTATTGCTGGTTGAACGCATTGACGCGAAAACGCGCAAGCGAAGGGATTTCAAACGAGAAGTCGATCTCGAGAATGTCCTCATACACTTTGCGCTGGCTATCGTTCATGATGTCGTACACCATGCGGTGCACATCCTTGTGATCCATCGGCGGCAGATTGATGCGCCGGATATCGCCGTGCACGCGGATCATCGGCGGCAAGCCCGCCGAGAGATGAAGGTCGGATGCCTTGTTTTTGACGGCAA
Organism: Thiobacillaceae bacterium; assembly: GCA_043759395.1. Classification (GTDB taxonomy): domain Bacteria; phylum Pseudomonadota; class Gammaproteobacteria; order Burkholderiales; family Thiobacillaceae; genus Thiobacillus. The sequence goes on along the minus strand of JAYVLR010000020.1, from coordinate 7,651 downwards.
AAGCAAGCAATTCAGAAATGTCCACGTGAGCCTCTTCGGGTGTTCTGCAAGTAAGTAATGCGGGATAATATTGATCTGGCCATTAAACAGTTTCCATATTGAGTGGTGGTTCGTCCACTACGGTAGCCCTGTCAGATTCCCGTGTGGCCGGCTCAATAGTAAATTAAACAGGCGCTTATTGAGACGGATCGCCGCCCAGTCGAAGGCGGGTGGGCTATACGCTTATCACCTTGTTTAAACTGTCAGTGGCCGTCTCAATAATCTGAACAGATAACGTCCATCAGTATTCTAACTTGAGCCGGAATATAGCTTGGCTGACAATTTGCGTGCCGCCTCAATCACCTGGGATTCGAGAAACATGAATAAAGTGACTTTTATCGGCGGCGGCAACATGGCCGCAGCCATTGCCGGCGGGTTGATTGCGAGCGGGCTTGCGCCTGCGCATATCGAGGTGGTGGAAATTAATGCCGACGCGCGCACCCGCCTGGCCGCTAGCCTGGGCGTGCAGGTGCGAGCCAGTTTAAGCGAGGCGAGCCTGCATGGCTTGATCGTATTGGCGGTCAAGCCGCAAAGTTTGCCGCAGGTAGCGGCCGCGCTGGCACCGCATCTATCGACCCAGCTGGTGCTGTCGATTGCAGCAGGGGTGCGGGTGGCTGATATCAGCCGCTGGCTGGGAGGCTATGGCCGTATCGTGCGCGCCATGCCGAACACGCCCGCCCTGGTGCAAGCCGGGATAGCCGGTCTGTATGCGCCGGAGGCGGTCACGCAAGACGAGCGTTCCTCTGCCGAAGCCGTGTTACGCGCAGTGGGCGGCGTGGTCTGGGTTCTGCAAGAGCATCAGCTCGATGCCGTGACTGCGGTGTCCGGCAGCGGCTCCGCTTATGTGTTCTATTTGATTGAATCACTGGAAGCGGCCGCTGTGGCTGAGGGTTTGTCGCCCGCCGCTGCACGGCAGCTGGCACTGCAAACTTTTTTTGGCGCCGCCAAGCTGGCGCTGGAATCGGGTGAGGAGCCGAGCTTGTTGCGCGAGCGGGTCACCTCCAAGGGAGGCACCACCGAGCGCGGGATTGCTGCGCTGGAGGCGGCATCCGTCAAGTCAGCCATTGCGGCTGCGGTGGCTGCGGCCAAGCTGCGCAGTAGCGAACTGGGCGACGAACTGGGACGCCTGTCATGATTGTCGAGGCTCTGCAATTTTTGGTGCAAACCCTGGGCAATCTGTTTGTGGTGGCAGCTCTGCTGCGCTTTCAGATGCAGCTGTTTCGGGTGCCGTTCAAAAATCCGTTTGCGCAATTTATCGTGGCGGTGACGGATTTTGCCGTCAAGCCTCTGCGCCGCGCCATTCCCGGATTGCTTGGCCTCGACCTGGCGACGCTCTTCCTGGCTTTTTTGATCGAGTTTCTGGTCGTGTTGATCGGTTATTGGCTGCTTGATTTCCCGTTCGCGCTGGCAGGTGGGCGCATCTGGCCGGTTCTCATTGGTCTGGCGTTGATCCGGTTGGCGAGCCTGGCGGTCTATCTGTTGATCGGCATGAGTCTGGTGCGGGCAGTGTTGTCGTGGGTTAACCCCTATTCGCTGTTGATGCCGGTGGTGTCCGATTTGACCGAGCCATTCATGCGACCGCTGCGTCGCATCATTCCCCTGGTCGCCAACGTCGATCTCACCCCGCTGGTGTTGATCCTGATATGCCAGCTGCTTTTGATCGTGCCAATTCAGGCGACCGAACGGATGCTGCTTGGATTGCTCTGATGTGCCGGACTGGGCGCATTTCGACGGGGTGAACTGGTTGCTGGATTTGCATGTTCAGCCAGGCGCAAAGCAGGACGGCGTGGTCGGGCAGCACGGCGACCGCCTCAAACTAAAGATTTCCGCTCCGCCGGTCGATAACAAGGCGAATGCGCACCTTCTCAGCTGGCTGGCGGTGCAATTGGGTGTCCCGAAATCCGGTGTAAAGCTGATACGAGGCGACACTTCAAGGCTGAAAACAGCGGAGATTAGCGGCGCGGAACCCCCTTGGCGATTACTCGAGAAAAAATCAAAACATGAGCGTGCGTTTGGAACAGGAAGTGGCTGATTACAGCGAGCGGCGCATTCGACTGTCATCCGCCATCAGCGATTATGCCGAGTGGCTGGATCGACTGCACGGCATTGATGCAGAACGCAGCTTGCGTCTGACCGACACTGCCGCCAGCCTTAAAAAAGATCGTCTGGTCATCGCGTTTGTAGCGGAATTTTCGCGCGGTAAAACCGAGCTGATCAATGCCCTGTTTTTTGCCGATCACGGGCAGCGTCTGCTGCCATCAGATGTGGGCCGCACCACCATGTGTCCGGCAGAGCTGTTTTCGGATACGGATGAAACGCCCTATCTGAAACTTCTGCCGATTGAAACGCGCACGCGCAATGAATCGCTCGGGCAGTTGCGTCATATGTCGGTGGAGTGGAGTCGGGTTAACTTGACTGTCGATGATCCGCACCAGGTGCAGGAAAGCCTGAAGAAGTTGACTGAAACCAAATCGGTGCCCGCGACAGAAGCGATGGAATTGGGTTTATGGGATAAAAGCGATCCGACCGAACACTATCGTTTACAGCACGACGGCACGGTCGAAATCCCGGTGTGGCGTTATGCGCTGGTGAATTTTCCGCATCCCTTGTTGCAGGCAGGCCTGACCATACTCGATACGCCCGGTTTGAACGCCCTCGGCGCCGAGCCGGAGCTGACGCTTTCGGTGATTCCCAATGCGCATGCGGTGATTTTTTTGCTTGCCACCGATACCGGCGTGACGCGTTCCGATCTGGAAATCTGGCAAAAACATGTGCATCGCCATACCAATTATCACATCGCGGTGTTGAATAAAATCGACATGCTATGGGATGAGTTGAAAAGCGATTCTGAGATTCGCGCGTCGATTGAGCGCCAGTCGATGGAGACTGCGCGCATTCTTAAGTTGCCGCCGAGCCAGGTGTTTGCGGTGTCGGCGCAAAAAGCGCTGAGCGCAAAAATCATGGACGACCCGGCGCTGCGCATGCGTTCCGGGATCGATGCGCTGGAGTATCTGCTGGCGCATCAGATCATCCCGGCGCGTCGCGATATTTTGTGTCATTCCGTCAACCAGGAAATCGTCGGCATGCTGGATGAAAGCCGGGTTGGCATGTCCGCGCGGGTTCGCCGCAGCAGCGAAGAGTTGATTCAGTTGACCCAGTTGTCGGGCAAAAACCGTGGACTGGTCGAGCAGGCGCGCACCCAGCTACAGGCGGAGAAAGAGTCGTATGACGCGACTGCCGAACAGTTCAAGCAAACGCGCAGAATCATGCAGGGGCAGGGCGAGCTGCTGCTGGCGCAACTGTCAGATGTTGCGCTGGATGACCTGCTGGAAGCTGCGCGCCAATCGATGGAGGCAAGCTGGACGACGCGCGGCCTGACTTCAGGAATCAATCAGATGAGCGAACAGATGACTGCGCGTTTCAAACAGGCGGCGGCGCATGCTGACAATTTGCTGGATTCGCTGGGGTGGGCTTATTCGCGTTTCCATACCCAGCACAAGCTGCCCAAGATGGAAGTGCCGCGGCTTGATCTCTCGGTGTATCAGCACCGGCTGAAAGTTCTGATTCGGGAAACTGAGGAGTTTTGTCGTGACCCGGCCAATCTTTTGCTGGAAAAACGTTTCATGATCCGGCGTTTTTATGCTGGTCTGGTCGATCAGGCCAGGAAGGCATTTGAACTAGCCAGGGTTGCATCCGAGCGCTGGCTGCGCATTGCGCTGGATCCGGTGATGACGCGCATACGCGAACATAAACTGGGTCTTGAAACGCGTCTGGCCAGCCTGAAAAAAATTCTTGGGAATATGGGCACATTGCACAACCGCATGACACAGATCAAACAGGACATCAGCGATATGCGGAAAGACAAGCTGATGCTGGATGAAATTGGAGCGCGTTTAAGTAGCTGATTTCCAGAACCCGGTTGTGCCAGGTTATTGGGTCGGCCATTAAACAGTTTGCTTCGGCTTCAGCGGGTGTAACAAAAATACGCGGCGTTACAAAAGACAATGATTTTTCAAGTTTTAAAGTGGCCGAATCAATAAATCTGGCGCTCAGGCGTTAAGCCGCCCCAGCAAGGTCGCCGTTCGATCCGGATCGATATTGCGGATCAACTTTTGTGCCCCCGGCGCGACGGTGTCAAGATGGGTTTTCAATACCTGCTGTTTGACAGACAGCAGGCTGGTTGGCTGCATCGAAAACGCGCGCAATCCCAATCCCAGCAACAAACGGGTTAACGCCGGATCGCCTGCCATTTCACCGCACACCGCAACGGATTTTCCTGCCTTGGCACCGGCACGTATGGTCTGCTGAATCAGGTTGAGCACCGCCGGATGCAAGGGGTCGTACAGATGCGCCACGCTATCGTCGGCGCGGTCGATGGCGAGCGTGTACTGAATCAAATCGTTGGTGCCGATCGACAGGAAGTCGAGCTGATCCGCAAAAACGGCGGCGGACAAGGCGGCGGCCGGAACCTCGATCATGCCGCCAATTTCAATTCCTTCATCGAACTTCAAGCCGTCACGGCGCAAGGTCTGGCGGGCTTCGTCGATGAGTTGCAAGGTTTGGCGTAACTCCATGAAGCTGGCTAGCATCGGAATCAGAATGCGTGCGCGACCGTGGGCAGAGGCGCGCAGAATCGCCCGCAACTGGGTATGAAACAGACCCGGCTCGGCCAGGCACAGGCGAATCGCCCGCAGACCCAGCGCGGGGTTGTCCGCCATTGAGTGGCCCCACGGCGCCTGCTTGTCAGCACCCAGGTCGAGTGTGCGGATGGTGACCGGTTTGCCATCCAGCGCTTCGACCACGGTTTTGTAGGATTCGTACTGCTCGTCTTCAGTCGGAAGATCGTCGCGGTTCAAAAACAGAAACTCGCTACGGAACAGGCCGATGCCGGTTGCGCCCGATTCCAGCACGGCTGGAATATCCTGCGGCAGTTCGATGTTTGCATGAAGCGCAATCACGGTGCCGTCCAGCGTGGTGGCTTTGCTGGTTTTAAGGCGCTTGAGTTTGTCGGTGTCGATGCGCCACTGGTTCTGACGCAGGCGATATTCGGCAAGAATGACCTCGTCCGGATTGACGATGACCACGCCTTCGCGGCCATCGACGATCAGCATGTCCTGATCGCGGATCAGGCCACGCGCATTGTGCAACGCCATCACCGACGGCATCGCCATGCTGCGTGCCAGAATCGCGGTATGCGATGTCGCGCCGCCGAGGTCGGTGATAAACGCCGCGAAGCGCACGTTTTTGAACAGAATCATGTCGGCTGGCGACAGCTCATGCGCCACCAGAATGCGGTCTGCATCGCCGCTACCGACCAGCGGCAAATGGCTGGGGTGTCCGGTCAGCACTTTCAATACGCGCTGCACCACTTGCACCACATCTTCCTGGCGGCTGCGCAGATAGGCATCGTCGATTTCTTCAAAGCGCGCCACCAGCGCTTCCATTTGCTGCGCCAGCGCCCATTCAGCATTGCATTGCGTGGTCGTGATCAGCCGTTTGGGTTCTTCGGCGATCATCGCGTCACCCAGAAACATCAGGTGCATGTCCAGAAAAGCGGACAGTTCGGCAGGCGCATTGTGCGGGATATGGCTGCGCAGAGTTTCAAGTTCGGCGAGCGTTTGCAGGATGGCCTCGTCAAAACGCGCCAGTTCGTCGGCGATGTATTTTTTGTCGAGGACGTAATGCGGAACCTCAACGCGCGCGTGCGAGGTCAGGTGCGCGCGCCCCATGGCAATGCCACCGGAGACGCCGATGCCATGCAGGCTAAAACTCATTCGCCTTCACCGAATTTGTCGTTGATGAGTGCGGTGATCGCGGCCATCGCCGACACCTCGTCCTCGCCTTCAATTTCGATCTGGAGCGTGCTGCCGCGCGCGGCCGCCAGTATCATCACCCCCATGATGCTCTTGGCATTGACGCGGCGTCCGTTGCGCGCCAGGAACACTTCACTTTTAAAGTTGGAGGCAGTTTGCGTCAGCTTTGCCGAGGCGCGCGCATGCAGCCCCAGCTTGTTGGTGATTTCAATTTCCTGTTGCTGCATTGCACATGGTCTCGGAGATGTGATCGATGCTGGCACGGCCGCCGTTGACAATGCGCTCGACCAGTTGAAGCAGCGGCATGCTGTCGCGATAATTCAGCGCCTTGAGCAGCATCGGCAAATTCACCCCGGTCACGCCCTCGACGTGGCTGGGTGCCAGCAGTCGGCACAGCGTGTTGCAGGGGGTGGCGCCATAAATATCGGCCAATACCAGCACGCCGCCGCCCTGATCGAGTTCGGTGATGCGTGCTTGAAGAATGGCGGTTCGTTCGTCGGGATCAGCGTGCCCCAAAAAATCGAGCGTTGCCAAGCCCGTGGGACGTTGACCCAGAACGTGGGTCGCGCACTCAACCAGACTCTCGGCCAGCGTGCCGTGGGCTACGACCAGAATGCCTATCATTTCAGAATATCGGATTGCTTCAACATGATTATTCTAACGGAGTCGCGCTGTCAGCGCAGGGGAGACGGTTTTTTTACCGCTCGCATCGATCGCGAGATACGCACTTACGCCCATGCGCGCCGCGTTGTCTCGTACGTGCTCGGCACCACCAATAAACAGCGGTTTGGACAGCGCATCCGAACGCGTACCCGCGTGCAAGCCCGACATCAGCACCGTCACCGATTGCATGCCCGTCGCCGGATACCCCGTGCGCGGGTCGAGCAGATGGCAGTAGCGTATGCCGTCCACCTCAAAAAAACGCTGATAATCGCCCGAGGTTCCGAGCGCTTCGCCATCGTGCAAATCCAGCGTGGCCAACATGCCGGGGCTGCGCGGATGCTGGATGCCGATGCGCCAGGGTTGGTCGCCGTGCTGCCCCAATGCAATGAGATTGCCGCCAATGTTTACCAGGGCGTTCCTGATGCCTTGTGCTTTGAGAATGCGCACGGCTTCGTCCAGCGCATAGCCTTTGGCGTAGCCGCCGAGGTCAAGTTGCACCGACGGGTTATCGCTCCAGGCGATGCCGTTTTCGATATGCAGATCGCTCATGCGCGGCGCAGCTTTAACCCGTCGCACAATTTCGTTGGCCGGCGGGATGCGGCTTTGCGGCGTGTCTGACTGAAATCCCCACAGCGCAATCAACTGGCCGATGGCCGGATTGAACAGCTCCCCGGACTGCACGGAGATTGCCGTTGCATCGATCAAAAGCGCAGCCAGCTCAGAATCAATCGCAGCGTGTTCGCGTCGGGCAAACGCGGTGTTCAGGCGCGACAAGTCGCTAGGCTGCCAGGCGTGCAGCTTGCGGTGCAGTTGATCAAAGCGTGTCAGCACTGCTGCTGCTGCGGGTTGCGCCTGTTGCTCGGGCACACCGTCAATGCTGATGTCCACCAGCGTGCCAAACACATACGCCTGCTGCTGATATAAAGGTGGCGGACTGCACGCGGTGAGCGCTAATAGCAGTACTAACCACAGGCTGAATCTTATGGCGCTCATGTCAGATGATCGGGGATTGAGTAGGGCGGAAAAGCACCCTGAATGGCATATACTCCGCGCCTTCCGCCGTATGGGAATGCAACATTCTGTGGATAACACCCGCAAGGGGTAGGCCGTGGTTGTAAAGCCGATAAATTGGCAAC
>JAYVLR010000019.1:0-4069 GCA_043759395.1 Thiobacillaceae bacterium | reverse complement strand
TCAGAAGGCATCCCGGCACAACCACTCAACAGGGTCGTACCGTATAAAAGTGATATGGCAAGGCTTAATTTCTTCATGGCATCATGTCCTTTGACTTGAACTACTGCCCACCCCCAAGCGTGGGGAGCAAAATCCGGTGAATCTGAATAAACGCAGGCCCTAACAACACCAGCAGCAGGGAAGGGAAAATAAAGAAAATCAAGGGAAACAAAAGCTTCAACGGTATCTTGGCAGCGGCCTCTTCGGCACGCAATCGACGTTTGGTACGCAGTTCATCAGCATATACGCGCAGCGATTCGCCAATGCTGGTACCAAAGCGCTCCGCCTGTACGAGCATGGCTACGAGAGCGTCCACTTGGTCGACACCCGTTCGCATGGCCAGATTTTTCAAAGCCCGCTCCTTGGAACTGCCCGCGCGCAATTCCAGGGTTACAAGGTGCAACTCATCGGCGAGCACTCGACTCTTGAGCCGAATTTCCTCGCCAACCCTGATCAGTGCAGCATCCAGCCCCAAACCCGCTTCCACACAAACCAGCATAAGATCAGTGGCATCCGGAAACGTCTCAAATATTTCCCGTTGACGAGACTCGATGCGCCGGGCCAGAAAAATGTTTGGCAAGTAATAACCCAGGCCCGCAGCCGTTAACATGATCAGCAGGTAATTGCTGGTGGACATGGATTTGCCAGTGAAACCCATATAAACAAAAAACACGCCGGCAAACAATAGAGCCAGAACAGATTTGGCGATAAAGTAGAGCGACACCACCGAGCCTTCGCGGTAGCCTGCATTCATAAAGCGAATACGCAAGGTTGATTTTTCCCATCCTTCAGCGGGAACAGAGAGTTTGGCAATCGGGGAGGCTATTTCGATAAACTTTTCCACCCAGCGCGGAGCAGAATCATTCTCGACCCTCGTCTCAGGCTGAATGACCTTGCCAAGCCTGTTTCTAACGCGATTGGGGGCAAATTGCGTGACGATTACATAGCCGACTCCCGAAACGACAAGAAAGATGAAACCCAGGTAAAGCCACTGTTCTGTTGTCATGAGTCACGCCCTAAATTATGGTTTTTTTCTATACCCGAATCTTGATGATCTTGCGCATCCAGAAGATACCCAGAATCATGAGAATGACTACGCCAGTGACCATTTTGATTCCAGCCTCGTCTTTCCACAGCACCTGCATGAAAACGGGGTTGATCAAGTTGATGATGAGTGCCAGCACGATGGGCAGAAGGGTCAGAATCCAGGCAGACAATTTCCCTTCCGCAGACAGTACGCGAATGGTTCCATACAGCTTGTGGCGTGCCCGGATCAGGGCGCTGATGTTATCCAGAAGTTCGGCAAGATTGCCGCCTGTTTCCCGCTGAATGAGGACAGCAACGACAAAATAATTCAAATCAGTGCTGGGCACCCGGGTGGCGAGATTGGTCAGCGCATCCTGCATCGAGAAGCCGTAGTTCACCTCGTCAAAAGCAACACGAAACTCCTCCGCTATAGGATCAGCCATCTCATCGGCCACCATTTTAAGGGCGGAAGGCAGGGCATGCCCGGCACGGATTCCACGGCCGATCAGATCCAGCGCGTCGGGTAGCTGCTCGTCGAATTTTCTTAGCCGCTTGTCCTTAAGGTAAATCAGGTAAAAATAGGGCAGGCTTCCTGGCAATAACAACAAGGCAACGGTAAGCAATAAAGATAATCCAAGGAATTTGGCAACAAAAAACCCGCCAAGCGCGCAGACAAAAGACAGCCCGATGAAGGTCATGAGCTTCATGTTCAGGCCTGTTTGCATCAACAAACGATCCAGCGCGTGAATCCTTGGAATGCTGAGCAGAGTGTGCTGCAGGAACGGCGTGTCGCTCAGGAGGCGTTGCTTGAGCAGTGGGGTTTCAGCGCCGCCATGCGCACCGGCAGACATGATCCTGAGCCGGCGCTCGATCCGATTGGCCTCAGGACCCTTGTAAGAACTCCATAAGAGATACATCCCCTCAACCATGAGGACGACGGCGATGAACAAGAGCAATATGAGTACATTAAAGAGATCCATTGCTGCGTTCCCTTATTCCAGATGTTTGCTGGGATCAAAGATCGAATCGGAAATATCAACCCCGAAAGAATGTAGTCTGTCCAGGAAACGGGGGCGGACCCCTGTTGCGCAGAAATAGCCTTGTACGGTGCCGTCAAGGCTCACGCCAGTCTGAGTGTATTTGAAGATTTCCTGCATGGTGATGATTTCGCCCTCCATGCCCGTGATTTCCTGAATACTCACGATCTTGCGCTTGCCGTCTGTCAGACGGGCAATCTGGACAACCACCCCTATGGCCGAACTGATCTGCTGGCGCATCACCTTGGGGGGCAAACTCATGCCCCCCATGCCGATCATGTTCTCCAGTCGTGTCAACGCATCGCGGGGCGTATTGGAGTGGATGGTTACCATCGAACCTTCGTGGCCGGTATTCATCGCCTGCAGCATGTCTATCGCCTCGCTTCCGCGAACTTCGCCCAGGATGATGCGATCCGGGCGCATCCGCAGGCTGTTGCGCACAAGCAGCCGCTGCGTCACCTCGCCACGATCTTCGATATTCATCGGCCGTGTTTCAAGTCGCACCACGTGGGGTTGCTGCAGCTGGAGTTCGGCGGCGTCCTCAATGGTGACGATCCGTTCCGTCTCGGGGATGAAGCCGGAAAGGATGTTGAGCAGGGTCGTTTTGCCGGTGCCCGTACCGCCTGATATCAGAATGTTCACCTTGGCTTTTGACAGGCCTTTCAGCACTTCCGCCATTTCGGGGGTGACACTCTTGTAACTGATGACATCCTCCATGCGCAGCGGCGTCGCAGCAAACCGCCGGATCGACAGGATCGGGCCGTCGATGGAGATGGGCGGGATGATGGCATTCACCCGCGATCCGTCCGGCAGGCGCGCATCAACCATGGGGCTTGATTCATCGATACGCCGCCCGACCCGGGAAACGATCTTGTCGATAATCTTCTTCAGGTGCGCATCATCGGTGAAACGTACATCGGTGAGTTCCAGTTTGCCGTGTCTTTCGACATAGACTTGCGCGTAGGTGTTGACCAGGATGTCAGAGATGGTCGGATCAGCAAGAAGGGGTTCAAGCGGCCCAAGACCCAACATCTCATACTGGATGTCGCGCACCAGGTTGCGTCGTTCATTCTCATTCAGTACGACAGTATCTTCAGACAGAATGCGATCTACGAGAATCTTGAGTTCGTCCTTGAGTCTGTCGGGGGACAGGGTTTCCATGACTTTCAAGTCGACGCGCTCAAGCAGTTTCTGGTGCGTGCGGGACTTGAGGACGTGATAGCTCTCGTAGTGTTCTGCACTGGCCGACTTGACTAACGGGTGAGGGATGCCCGATAAGTCCTTAACTGAATCCAGACGATCTCTTAAACTCATTGTAATTAATCCCTCATTTCCTCAAACGATACGGTTATCCGGACCAGCCACGGGCTTTATTTACGCTTCAACAAACTCGTCCACCAGCCGCTGTCGGCTTCCCCCTCCCTCGCCAGAAGGTGTGCCAATTCCTGCAAGCCTTTGGTGACCGGATTGCTGTGAGCGAGCTTGCTGATGGGGATGCCCTGATTAACAGACGCTGCAACCGACTTGAAACTGTTGGGCAGCGTTTTAAAGACCGGCATGTTCAGCGTGCGCTCCACATCATCCAGGCGAATCTCGCCACCTTTCTCATAGCGGTTTACCAGCAGCTTGATCTTGCCGTGCGGATATTCCAGCGAACGGAATACTTCCAGCAAGCGTTTTGCATCACGAATGAACGGCAAGGTCAGTTGCATGACGGGGAAAATGACATCCGACTTGTCCAATGCCTTGATGCTGACCGGATCCAAGGCACGTCCAATATCAAGAATCACATAATCGTACTGGTTGCGCGCCAGATTCAGCAGCGATTCGACATGCTCCGGTTTCACTTCCATCGCCTGGACCGGATCTTCCGGAGCGGCAAGCAGGCCAAAATTGGGCAGGATGGGAATCAGGGAAGCGGTGAGAAATGATGCATCCATGCGCATAATCTGCCGTGACACTTCGGC
>JAYVLR010000018.1:0-2243 GCA_043759395.1 Thiobacillaceae bacterium | reverse complement strand
TCGATGCACTGCATCATCGCCTGGCTGAAATCGAAAAGCGCCGTCAGGGTAGCGGAGCCGTTGTCGCCTCTGGCGACTTACGGAGCCGGCATCCCCCTGGCGGGGGTAATGAGCTGGTCGGCCAATTGCTGGCCGCCGCCAATCGTGCGGTGCGCGAGTTCGAGGCCTGGTTTGCGGACACGACCGATCTGCGCACGCGCATTCTGCGCCGTCTCGCCCGGGTGACGCGCCGCGACAATATCGGTTTTGACGGCCTGGCGCGGGTGTCGCATGTAACTGACGCGACCGACTGGCGCGTCGAATATCCGTTTGTGGTGCTGACCCCCGACACCGAGGCCGAGATGGCTGCGCTGGTGGCAGGTCTGGTGGAGTTAGGGCTGACGATCATTCCGCGCGGCGGCGGCACGGGCTATACCGGCGGCGCGATCCCGCTGACGGCCAATGCGGCGGTCATCAATACCGAAAAACTCGAAACCCTGGGCGCGGTAGAAACGCTGCGCCTGCGCGGCGTGGATCGCGAAGTGGCAACCATCCACTGCGGCGCGGGCGTGGTGACCAAGCGCGTGATGGATGCCGCCGACGCAGCGGGGCTGGTGTTCGCGGTCGATCCGACATCGGCGGATGCATCCACTATCGGCGGCAATGTATCGATGAACGCGGGCGGCAAAAAGGCTGTGCTGTGGGGCACGGCGCTCGATAATTTAGTTTCGTGGCGCATGGTCACGCCGCAGGCCGACTGGCTCGAAGTCACGCGCATCGATCACAACCTTGGCAAGATTCACGACGCGACTTCAGCTTCGTTCGAGGTACGCCGATTTGCTGCTGACGGCGTGTCGCCGAAGGGCGAACCGGAAATTCTGAAAATCCCCGGCAGCCAGTTCCGCAAGATCGGCTTGGGCAAAGATGTCACCGATAAATTTCTGTCGGGTCTGCCCGGCATCCAGAAAGAAGGCTGCGACGGCCTGATTACCTCGGCGCGCTTCATCCTGCACCGCCTGCCCGCGCACACGCGCACGGTGTGCCTGGAGTTTTTCGGTACGGCGGCGGACGCCACACCGGCCATCGTCGAGATCAAGGAGTACTGCGACGCCCACACCACGATTTTGCTCGCGGGGCTTGAGCATCTCGACGCGCGTTACGTGAAGGCCGTCGGCTACGGGACTAAGGCACCGCGCGCCGGGCGGCCGAATATGGTCTTGCTGATCGACGTCGTGTCGGACAACGAAGTCGCCGTTGGCGAAGCGGCGTCCAACATCGTGCGCATCGCCAACGCGCGCGGCGGTGAAGGCTTCATCGCCGTGTCACCCGAAACGCGCAAGAAATTCTGGCTCGACCGCGCGCGCACTGCCGCGATTGCCGCGCACACCAACGCGTTCAAAATCAACGAAGACGTGGTGATTCCGCTGCCGCGCCTCGGCGACTATACCGACGGCATCGAGCGCATCAACATCGAGCTGTCGATCACGAATAAGTTGAAGCTGCTCGACGCGCTGGCCGAATTTTTCGCCGCACCGCTACCGTTGCTCGAAGACGACGACACCATCGCCGACCCGGTGCAAGTCGAAGAAAAACGCCAACACGCGACGGCGCTGATCGGCGCAGCCAGGGCGCGCTGGAGCGGCTATCTGTTCAACCTCGACGCGCCGTACGAATCAGGCAGCGTCTTCACCGCGCTGCGCGACAAGCAAATCCGCGTGTCATGGAAGCGCGAAGTGCAGCGCGAGTTGCAGCAGCTCTTCATAGGCCGCGAATACACGCCGGTGCTCGAAGCCTGCGACCGCCTGCACAAGCAGATTTTAAAAAGCCGCGTCTTCGTCGCGCTGCACATGCATGCGGGCGACGGCAATGTGCATACCAATATCCCGGTCAACTCCGACGACTACGCGATGCTCGCTGCCGCCAATGCAGCGGTGGCGCGCATCATGAAACTCGCCACTGATCTGGGCGGGGTGATTTCGGGCGAGCACGGCATCGGCCTGACCAAACTGGAGTTTGTTGACGACGAAGCCATTGCGATTTTTGCCGCGTATAAAAAACAGGTCGATCCCGAAGGCCGCTTCAACGCGGGCAAGCTCTTGCCCGGTGCGGATTTGCGCAATGCCTACACGCCGTCGTTCGGCTTGCTCGAAGCCGAGTCGATCATTCTCGAATCGACCGAAATCGAAGCGATTGCCGATTCGATCAAGGACTGCATGCGCTGCGGCAAATGCAAGCCGGTGTGCAACACGCACATCCCGCGCGCC
>JAYVLR010000017.1:0-14087 GCA_043759395.1 Thiobacillaceae bacterium | reverse complement strand
GCTTGACGTTTAAGGCCGTTATTTGCTTGTCTGGCAGTATGGTGGCGAGTAGTCTTCGGCTCACAAAACATTGATACCCATCAATTTTATCAACACCTTCTTCACGGAGATAACATGAAACTCACACGCGTATTTGCACTCATGGCACTGGCTGGTCTGGCTACTGGCGCACAGGCAACCAATGGTTATTTTTCTCACGGCTATGGCATGAAAGCCAAGGGCATGGGCGGTGCAGCAACGGCGATGTCTGATGATGCTTTTGGCGGCGCGAATAATCCCGCCAGCATGGCTTTTGTGGGAGATCGCTTAGACTTGGGTGTTGATGTTTTTAGCCCACGTCGCAGCGCAAGTCGAACAGGATCGGCTGGTGGAGCTGGTTTCTTTGATGGCAGTGTTGATAGCGATTCGAATTACTTTGCAATTCCAGAATTTGGGTACAACAAAATGCTAAACCCAAATCTTGCTTTGGGGGTCACGGTCTACGGCAACGGGGGTATGAATTCTAACTATAAGGGCGGCCAGACGGATTTGGGCGTTTGTGGTGGTAGCGCGCCGATCGGGGTGCCTGGTAACTTGCTATGTGGCCCCGGCAAGCTTGGTGTCGATCTCCTGCAGCTTATTGTTGCTCCCACGGCTGCGTATAAAATAGCTCCCAATCATTCGATCGGCATATCACCTTTGATTGGCTATCAGCGTTTTAAAGCAGAAGGTCTGTTAGGTTTCTCTCAGCTCTCGCTTACCCCTTCTAACCTTAGCGATCGTGGTTATGACGATGCTTTTGGCTACGGGGTGCGTCTGGGCTATCAGGGGAAGATCAGTTCTACGGTCACCATTGGCGCTGCCTATGCTAGCAAAATGAATTTTGATAAATTCGATAAATATAAGGGGCTGTTTGCGGAGCAAGGTAATTTTGACATTCCTGAAAATTACAATTTGGGTGTGGCATGGCAGGCCACTCCAGAGGTTTTGGTTGCCCTGGATTACCAACGAATTAATTACAGTGGTGTGCCATCCATTACAAATTCAAGCCAACAACCTGGTTGTGTGCCAGCTCCTCCATTTGGGCCGGGCACTGGTGCGGCTTGTTTGGGTGGTAGTAGCGGAATCGGCTTCGGCTGGTCAGATATGGATGTCTGGAAGTTGGGCGTGGAATATAAATATAGCAAGGCAATGATTTTGCGCGCTGGCTACAATCACGGGGATAGCCCTATCGGTTCGCGAGACGTGACCTTTAACATGATCGCACCTGGCGTGGTTGAAGACCATCTTACGCTTGGCCTTACATATGCATTTACCTCCGGTGATGAATTTACCATGAGCTATATGCATGCATTTGAGAACAGCGTGACGGGTGCTACCAACCCGACTTATTTCCCTGTCGGTGGCACCGAAACCATCAAGATGTATCAAAACTCCCTCGGCGTTGCTTATAGCTGGAAGATGTAATTTTTCAGCCACCGTTCAAGGCTGTTAAAATCGAAGCCGGGATCGTTGATCCCGGCTTTTTTATGTCTACAGGATCCATCATGTTGCAACGACTTGTTTGTGCGTTCTTTCTGGGGTTTTTTTCTTTAAGCGCATCGGCTATTGCGCCGTATATCAGCGGCGACAAACTTCAGCCGGGCGAATTGTCGGTGGTGGCGGGACAAGTCGAAGCCAAGCTTCGCGGGGCGGGGTTTCAGGTGATTGGGCGCTACTTGCCAAAATGGCAATCCAGCTTTGGCGTGGTGGTGGTGACTGACGAGGCGATGCTGGCAAAAGTGCATGAGCTGGGTGGTACCCATATCCTTGCGGCGCCGATTCGGGTGGGTGTGGGCGCAGATGGTTCGGTGACATATATGAATCCCGACTATTGGTATCGCGCTTATTTCCGCAATGCATTCGGTCAGGTTGAGGAGGCGGCACGTGCTGTGCAAAGCCTGTTATCGAAAACCTTGGGTGCAGGCCCCGGGATGGGCGGGGATGAATCGGCAGCCAGCTTGCCCAAGTACCGTTACATGATTGGCATGGAACGCTTTGATGATCCGCAGAATGTGCTGGCTAAATACGCCAGCTTTGACGACGCGGTAAAAACCGTGCGCGACAATCTGGCAAAGGGTCTTGCCGGTGTGAGCAAGGTTTACGAGATTGTGATGCCCGAAAAAAAGGTGGCCGTTTTTGGCGTGGCGATGAATAGCCCGGCCAATGGTGATACGGTACTGCTGAAAAAAATCGGGGTGCTGGATCGCAGTGCTGCGCTGCCCTACGAAATATTTGTGGTCAATAATGAGGTGCGTGCGTTGTTTGCCCGTTATCGACTTGCCTTGTCGTTTCCGGACTTGGGTATGGGGCAGTTCATGCGTATCGTGTCTGCGCCGGGAGAAATCCGGAGTACTTTGCTGACCGTTGCGGGCGAGTCGCCCAAGTAATTCATGAGCATTATATTAAAACGGCTCGTAAGCGCGAGCCATTTTTATTTGGGTGCTGGCTTTATTCCATTTCCAGATTGAAAAGGTCGCGAAGGCGAAGCCGACAAAGATATTTTCAATCTGGAAATGGAATTATTTAAGCGCTGAGCCGATTGTGCTGTGCATGCAGTTTTTCCAGCGTGGCTTCAAAATCGGCTAACCGGGATTTTTCCTGTTCCACCACGGCGGCAGGTGCGCGGTCTACAAAGCCGGTATTGCCCAACTTGCCATGTGCTTTGCCGATTTCGCCGCTGACGCGCGCGATTTCTTTAGCGAGGCGAGCCAGTTCTTCTGTTTTGTTGATCTCGATTTTGAGCATCAGGCGAATCTCGCCGACGATGGCAACGGGTGCGTCAGCATCGGGCAGCCTGGCGACGATCGTCACTTCGCTGAGTTTGGCCAATGCGCCGATATAAGGCGTTAACGGATTGAGGCGGGTCAACTCGCCCTCGATCACCAGCGGTACCCGCAGGGCGGGAGACAGGTTCATTTCGCTGCGTAGTGCGCGACAGGCACTGACGAGTTCCTTTAACAGCGAGATCCGCGCAAGACTGTCAGGATACGACTGCGAGGTGTCCGCCAGCGGATAGGCGGCGAGCATGATGCTGTCGCCGGTCTGACCTGCCAGCGGCGCAACTTTTTGCCACAGCTCTTCGGTGATGAACGGAATCAGCGGATGCGCCAGACGTAGTGTGGTTTCAAGCACGCGCGCGAGCGTCTGGCGCGTGGCTCGCTGTTGATCTGCTGAGCCGTTTCCGAGCTGAACTTTGGCCAGTTCCAGATACCAGTCGCAGTATTCATCCCAGACAAATTCATACACGGCGCGCGCGGCCTGATCGAACCGGTAAGCGGCAAACGCGGTGTGGACTTCGCTGGTGGCTTGTTGCAGGCGGCTGAGGATCCAGCGATCCGCGTCGGAAAACGCCAGCGGCAGGCTGGGATCCAGGCCGCAGTCGTGTCCTTCCAGATTCATTAGCGCGAAGCGCGTAGCGTTCCACAGTTTGTTGCAGAAATTACGATAGCCTTCGGCGCGTTGCAGGTCGAATTTGATGTCGCGCCCATGCGTGGCGAGCGAAGCAAAAGTGAAGCGCAGCGCGTCGGTGCCAAAGGCGGGAATACCTTCGGAAAACTCACGGCGGGTGCGCTTTTCGATGCTCGTCGCCTGCTTCGGATTCATCAGACCCTGAGTGCGTTTGGCGACCAGTTCGTCGATTGCAATGCCGTCGATCAGGTCAATCGGGTCAAGCACATTGCCTTTTGACTTGCTCATCTTCTGGCCTTCGGAATCGCGCACCAGGCCGGTGACATACACCTCGCGGAACGGGACTTTGCCGGTGAGATGCAAAGACATCATCACCATGCGCGCGACCCAGAAAAAGATGATGTCGAAGCCGGTGACCAGCACGGAAGTCGGCAGATAGCGGTCGAGTTCAGGCGTGGCATTCGGCCAGCCAAGGGTGGAGAACGGCCACAACGCCGATGAAAACCAGGTGTCGAGCACGTCGTTATCCTGAGTCAGCTCACGGCCCTGCGCCTGCTTTTTGGCTTCGGCTTCGGTGTGGGCGACGTAATAATTACCGTCCGCGTCGTACCAGGCCGGGATACGGTGCCCCCACCAGAGTTGACGCGATATGCACCAGTCCTGAATATTTTCCAGCCACTGACGATAGGTGCTGGTCCAGTTCTCGGGTACGAATTTCAATTCGCCGCTGTCCACCACGGCGAGGCCGCGTTTTGCCAGACTCTCCATGCTCATGAACCATTGGTCGGTGAGCATCGGCTCGATCACTGCATGGCTACGGTCGCCGCGCGGGATCATCAGTTTGTGCGGTTTGGCCGAGATGAGCAGACCTTTGGCCTGCAATTCGCCGAGTATTTTTTGCCGCGCGACGTAACGATCCAGCCCCTGGTACTCGGTCGGTGCAAACTCGTTCATTTTTGCATCCAGCGTAAGCACGCTGATGGCGACCAGCTTGTGTCGCTGGCCGACTTGCCAGTCATTGAAATCGTGCGCTGGCGTAATCTTGACCACGCCGGTACCGAACTCGCGATCAACATAATCATCGGCAATGACCGGGATGCAGCGCTCGGCTATCGGCAGCCGAACCTGCTTGCCGATCAGGTGGGCATAGCGCTCGTCGTTGGGGTTGACCGCAACAGCGGTATCGCCCAATAGCGTTTCTGGACGCGTGGTCGCCACGGTCATAAAGCCCGAGCCATCTTCCAGCGGGTAGTTGATTTCCCAGATGAAGCCATCTTCTTCGGTGCTGACTACTTCCAGATCGGATACGGCGGTGGCAAGAACCGGATCCCAGTTCACCAGCCGTTTACCGCGATAGATCAGCCCTTCTTTGTAGAGCCGCACAAAGACTTCGGTGACGGCCTGGGACAGCCCGTCGTCCATCGTGAAACGCTCGCGCGTCCAGTCGGGCGAGGTGCCGAGGCGGCGCATCTGGCGGGTAATGGTCGAGCCGGAATGCGCTTTCCATTCCCATACTTTTTCCAGAAACTGTTCGCGCCCGAGATCGTGGCGCGAAATGTTCTGCGCGTCGAGCTGGCGTTCCACCACAATCTGCGTGGCAATGCCTGCGTGATCGGTGCCGGGTTGCCACAGCGTATTGTCGCCCGACATGCGGTGATAACGGGTCAAAGCATCCATCAGCGTGTGCTGGAACGCGTGCCCCATATGCAGCGTGCCGGTGACATTAGGCGGCGGCAACATGATGCAGTAGGCCGGGGCGGCTGCGCGATCAGATGCCTTGAAATAACCCGCAGCCTCCCATTGGGCATACCAGCGGGATTCGATGTCACCGGGTTCGAAAGATTTGGCGAGTTCCATGGCGGCAGGGCAAAGGCGAGATTATCCCAAAAAACATGGGGCACGACATGAAAGAATTCGTCTGTAAAAACCGCTCACCACTGAGACACAGAGATATCGTCCCTGCGGGACATATCTCTGTGGTGAGAAGGTTCTCAGTTGTCCGGCTTGTGCGACTTCAGTTTTTCGGCGACGGCATCGCGCACGATTTTGCGCACATTGACATCAAGTTGCGACAGCAGCGCGGCGACAGTTTCATCCAGGCTCTTGCGCAGCTCTGCGGCGACCTGCTTTTCCATTACTTCGGACAGTTTGGGCGCAAGTTCGCTTAATAATTGTTCCGCCAGGGTGTCCGTCACGGCCGACGGGGATGCCGCAGCGGCTTCCGCAATAGGTGGGACGGGCAGTGGGGGCGGGTTTGCCACCTGTGGCGACAGGCCGGGTGCTGGCATTGCTACAGGCGGCGTACCGCGTTTTACCACTTCGGTTAACACCGGGAGCCAGCCTTCAGGCGTGGCAGGTTCTGGCCTGGTTTCGGCATGGCCCCGATGCTTGTTCATCAGTGCGTCCATTTTGCCGAGCAGCGGGTTATTGGAAGAAAAATCGTTACTCATCACGCGGCATTTCTGAGATCGACGGTCGTCAGTGCGTAGCCGCGCTCGCGATAAAAACGGTAGCGCAGCCGTCCTTGTTCGATGTCGTCAGCTTCGGTGCTGATGATTTCCAGCAGGCGCTGGAAACGGGAAAACGCAGGCGGACGCTCGTGATGCAAATTGATCATGACATCGGCCTGTGACAGTGCGTCGGGATTCTCGCCAATCAACACGGGCGTGTCTGCTGCGAGTCGGTGGCTGTCGCGGCAATGCGGCAGAAAGCCATGTGCCGGGGCGGCCCACAGCAGGCCGTCGATGGCTTCGGCAAGGACTGCGTCCGGCGCGTAAATCATGACGCGCAAACCGCGCGCCACGGCTTTGGCGGCGAGTTTGCGCGCCACTGCCAGTTTGTCGTCAGCAAACGTATAGAAGCTGACTTCAGTCACTTCGCGGCGCGATTCACGAGAAAGTTCACTAACAACGGAACGGGACGCCCCGTCGAACCTTTTTCACGGCCACCCTTGTACGCCGTACCGGCAATATCCAGATGCGCCCAATGGTATTTTTTGGCGAAGCGCCACAAAAAACACGCAGCGGTAATCGAACCACCGGGGCGGCCGCCGATGTTTGCCATGTCGGCCAGGCTGCTTTTCAGCTGATCCTGGTAGTCCTCCCACAGCGGCATGCGCCAGACCCGATCCCATGCGTTATCGGCTGCGTGCTCGATTTCGTGTGCAAGCGGATCGTGGCTGCTGTAAAGCGCACTGGGGTGCGCGCCCAGCGCGATCACGCACGCGCCAGTCAGCGTTGCCAGATCGATGACTGCAGCGGGTTCGAAGCGCTCGGCATAAGTCAGCGCATCGCACAGAATCAGCCGGCCTTCAGCGTCGGTATTGAGGATTTCGATGGTCTGGCCGGACATGCTGGTGACGATGTCGCCAGGTTTGTTGGCGCGGGCGTCAGGCATGTTTTCGCATGCGGGGATCAGGCCGATTACATTGAGTTTCAAACCCAGTTCGCCCAGCGCACGGAAGGTGCCGATCACCGCACCGCCGCCGCTCATGTCGTAATTCATTTCGTCCATGTCGCCGGGCGGCTTCAACGAAATGCCGCCCGCATCAAACGTGACCGCCTTGCCGACCAGCACGATGGGCTTCCCGGTTTTTTTGCCGCCATTATGTTGCAGCACGATAAAGCGCGAAGGCTTGTCGCTCCCTTTTCCGACTGACAAAAAGGAGCCCATGCCGAGCTTTTCGCAGGCTTTCTCGTCCAGCACTTCGCATTTGAAACCGTAGGTTTTTGCCAGCGCTTTGGCTTGTGCGGCGAGGTATTCCGGGGTGCAGATATTGGACGGCGTATTGCCCAGATCCTTCGCCAGGTTCATCCCGTGGGCAATGGCCGTGCCTTGCGCCAGACCGGCGTTTGCAGCTTTTGTATTGCCGGGCTGGATAATGGCAAAGCCGATTTTTTTCAGGGGCCGCTTGATCTCGGCGGGCTTGCTTTTCATGCGGTCAAAGCGGTACAGCACGTCGTTTGCCACACTGGCTGCCTGCGCCACGTTCCAGCGGATGTCGCGCGAGGCAACGTGCAGCTCGGCCAGATACAGGATGGCATCCTGGGCACCGCAGTCGCGCAGCACTTTGATGCTGGCGCTAATGGCATCGCGATAGGTTTTTTCGGTCAGATCACGCGCGGTGCCGAGGCCTGCCAGCAGTACACGCTCCGTCAACACATTCGGCAGCTTGTGCAACAGCAAGGTGCTGCCTGCCTTGCCGTCCATGTCGCCGCTACGCAGAATGTCGGTGAGATACCCCCCGCTGGCCAGGTCCAGCTCGGCGGCGGCGGGCGAAAGTTTGCGGCCATCAAACACCCCGACCACAATACAGGCGCTGCGCTGCTTTTCGGGCGCGCCGTTTTTTATGCTAAATTCCAAGTCGATTTTCTTGTTTTCCATGAACGTGCCTAAAAGAGTTCCCACCCATGTCGGATGCGTTGATTATCGGCGTATGTCAGAAAGATTGTCAAAAACGGCACATCTTGGCTTTTCTGCGGGCAACTGATCCATGCTCTATCGACGCACCTTAACCCGCGAGTTGAGCCTATCGACGGCAGCCGTACTGGTGGTGCTGATCGCGATTGCCCTGGTCACGCTGTTCATCCGCTTGCTGGGTGACGTGGCGCGTGGTGAATTGGCCAACGAAGCGGTTCTGGCGTATCTGGGATTTTCGCTGCTGTATTTTTTGCCAGTGCTGTTGTCCATCGCCTTGTTTTCCGGGGTGTTGTTATCGCTGTCGCGAGCGTGGCGGGATAGCGAGATGATTGTCTGGTTCAACTCCGGTGTGTCGCTAATGCAGTGGATACGGCCGGTGCTCGGTTTTGCTGCACCGATCGTCGTGCTCATTTTTTTTCTGATGGCGGTGCTGGTGCCCTGGTCGCAGACCAAGAAGAGTGAGTACAAACAGGAATTGAAAAGCCGCAGCGATACTGCGGAAATGGCGCCGGGGCTGTTTATCGAAAGCCAGGGCGGCAGGCGCGTGTATTTTGTTGAATCGCTCAACGCACTGACCGGCACGGTCAAAAATGTCTTCATGCAGTCGCTGGAAGACGGGAAGCTGGGTTTGGTGGTATCCAGAGAAGGCAAACACACCCAGCTCGCCGATGGCTCACGCTATCTGGTACTGACAGCGGGGCGGCGTTACGAAGGCAAGCCAGGACGGCTGGATTATCGTATGGTCAATTTCGAACGGTACTCCATGCGACTCGACTCGGTGATGGTGGGCGACAGCGAGGAAACCATCAAGCAGGCACGTTTTTCCACGCTATATTCCAGGCACACCCCAGAAGCCTATAGCGAGTTGTTGTGGCGCATAGGCATGCCTGTGAGTGCGCTGATCTTGTCGTTGATGGCCATTCCGTTGAGTTTCGTCAACAGCCGGGCAAAACGTTCGTATGGGTTTCTGATCGCGCTGCTGCTATATTTTTCTTACAGCAATTTGCTGTCCCTGAGCCAGGCTTGGGTCGGTCAGGGCAAGCTCGGTTTCTTGCCGGGTTTGTTCAGTATTCACCTGGTGATGATGGTTGTGACGGCATGGTTGTTCTATCAGCGTATTCACGTGGGGCACTTATTGCCATGGCGTAAAACATGAGCACGCTAGCGCGCTATCTGGCGGGGCAAGTGTTGTTAGCTGTCGGCTTTGTGCTGGTGTCGCTGCTGGTGTTGTTCGCGTTTTTTGATGTCATGCAGGAAGTGCCTTCATTAGGCCGAAACAACTATGGCTTGACACAGATGGCGGTATTCATCGCGCTGAATATGCCGGGGCATATTTATGAAATCATGCCGGTGGCAGCCTTGATCGGAACGCTGTTTGCACTATCACGCCTGGTGGGCAATTCCGAGTATTCGATCATGCGGGTGTCGGGGCTGTCCAATTGGCGGGTGGCGGCTTATTTCGCGCTGATCGGCAGTTTGCTGGCCTTGCTTATTCTGATCCTGGGCGAATATGTTTCGCCCTGGTCGGAGCAGGCAGCACAGCGTCTCAAGCTGTCAGCAACGCGCTCGGTGGTAGCGCAGCAGTTTCGATCCGGCTTGTGGGTCAAGGACGGGCGGGGGTTTATCAATGCGCGCGAGGTCAGGCCCGATAACACCTTGCGCGATATCAATGTCTACGAGTTTGACGACAGCGGCCGCCTGAGCCTGATTCGCCGTGCGGAACAAGCGACCTGGAAGGGCGGGCAATTATGGGATTTGCAGCGGGTGGTTGAAACCCGTTTCAATTCGACCGGGGTAGAAGCCGGTTTCTTGCCCAATCAGCCCTGGCGCTCGGTTTTGTCGCCCGATATTTTGAGCGTGCTGCTGATTGCACCGGAAAAAATGTCTGCGCGCACGCTGGTTCGCTACGTCGGGCATCTAAAGCAGAACGGGGAGAAGGCTGCGCGCTATGAAATTGCGCTGTGGTCAAAATTTGTCAACCCGTTTGCCATCCCCGTCATGATGCTGCTGGCGATGCCGTTTGCCTTGCAGCGCCCGCGCGCAGGCGGCGCGAGCATTAAAGTGTTTCTCGGTATTTTGACTGGGCTGGGGTTTCATTTATTGAGCCGCTTGTTTGGCCATCTGGGTTTGCTCAATGACTGGCCTGCATTCGCCGTGTCCAGTCTGCCACTCATCGTGTTTTTAGGAATAGCGCTGGCGGCGATCAAATGGGCGGATCGCAGGTGACGGTACCGATAGCCGCAACCAGAATAGTCCCGCCGATCCACTATCCCGACCTGCCCGTCTCAGCCCGGCGTGACGACATTCTTGCCGCGCTCACGAAACATCGGGTGCTGATTCTGTGCGGAGAAACCGGTTCGGGTAAAACCACACAGATTCCAAAAATGTGTCTCGAAGCCGGTCTGCGCGCGGGCAAGTTGATCGGCTGTACCCAGCCGCGCCGGATTGCCGCACGCACGGTGGCCGCGCGTATCGCGCAGGAACTGGGCAGTGAGCTGGGCGGCTTGGTGGGCTACAAAATACGCTTCACCGACAAAGTGCGCCACGACACCGCGATCAAAATCATGACTGACGGCATCTTGCTGGCCGAGAGTCAGGGCGACCCGCTGTTGTCGCGCTACGACACCATCATCATCGACGAAGCGCACGAACGCAGTCTGAATATCGATTTTTTGCTGGGGTATCTGAAGGGGCTGGTCGAGCAGCGCAATGATCTGCGATTGGTGATTACCTCGGCAACGATTGATGCGGATCGATTTTCAAAGCACTTCAACGATGCACCGGTGATCGAGGTGTCCGGGCGAACGTATCCGGTGGAAATACGTTGGCGCGCAGTCGAAAAAGAAGACGTCATCCCGCCAACCAAGGCCGCCACGCCGATACCTTCCAGGAAAGATGACGCGCCTGATCTGATGGCAGCGATTCTGGATGCAACCGACGAACTCGCGCGGCTTGGCTCGGGCGATATTCTGGTATTTCTGCCAGGCGAGCGCGAAATTCGCGACACCGCCGAGGCTTTGCGTAAACATCACCCGCCCGGAACCGAAATCCTGCCGCTGTTTTCGCGATTGTCGGTGGCTGAACAGGATGCCATTTTCAAACCCTCAAATCAGCGCCGCATTGTGCTGGCGACCAACGTCGCAGAAACCTCGCTCACCGTGCCGGGCATCCGTTATGTCATCGACCCGGGCATGGCGAGGGTGAAGCGCTATTCGGCACGCAATAAAGTCGAGCAGTTGCTGATTGAAAAAATTTCACAGGCATCGGCCAATCAGCGCGCCGGGCGCTGTGGACGCGTGGCGGACGGCGTATGTATCCGGCTCTATGACGAGGCGGATTTCAATTCCCGTCCGCGATTTACCGACCCCGAGTTGCTGCGCTCGTCGCTGGCGGGCGTGATCTTGCGGATGAAATCGCTGGGGCTGGGCGATGTCGCCGGTTTTCCGTTTATCGATCCGCCGAGCGCCCGCCTGGTGAGCGACGGCTATTTGCTGCTGGCGGAATTGCACGCGCTGGATGAGTCCGGGCAACTGACGGACATCGGCAAAAAGCTCGGGAAGCTGCCGCTTGACCCGCGCATCGCGCGCATGCTGCTGGCTGCCGATCAATTACGCTGTGTAAATGAAGTGTTGATTATTGCCAGCGCGCTGTCCGTGCAGGATCCGCGCGACCGGCCCATGGAGCGTGCGCAGGCGGCAGACGAAAAGCACAAGCTGTTTGCCGACGAGCGTTCCGACTTTATGGGCTGGTTAAAGTTGTGGCACTGGTACGAGGAACAGGTCCGCCACAAGAAAACCAATCGTCAGTTGCAAACCTTGATCCAGGATCATTTTCTATCGCCACGCCGGATGCGCGAATGGCGCGATATTTACAGCCAGTTGCATACGCAGGTGAGCGAACTGGGGTTGCGTGAAAACGATGCACCCGCGACATACGATGCGATTCACCAGGCCTTGTTAACCGGGCTGCTGGGTAATCTGGGTTTCAAATCGGATGATGTCAAAGGACGAGCCAAGCCTGGCGAAGGCAACTATCAGGGCGCGCGCGGCATCAAGCTGTCGATCCATCCCGGGTCGGCGCTGGCAAAGAAAGGTCCCAAGTGGATTATGGCGGCTGAGCTGACGGATACAGGCCGTCTGCTTGCCCGCACTGTGGCCGATATTCGCCCGGAATGGGTTGAGACGGCGGGGCGCCATTTGACGAGCCGCAGCTATGCCGAGCCGCACTGGGAAAAAGACGGCGCGCGGGTGGCGGCCTATGAGCGCGTGAGTCTGTACGGCATCACGCTGGTGCCCCGGCGCCGTGTGCATTACGGCATGATTGATCCGGTGCAGTCGCGCGAATTGTTTATACGCGGCGCATTGGTGGCGGGCGAGTACGACACGCAAGCGCCATGGTTCTCGCATAACCGCGCACTGATCGCTGATATCGAGAACCTTGAACACAAGGCGCGCAAGTCCGGTGTATGGCTGGATGAGGAGCGCATCTATCGCGTGTTTGACGCGCGCATCCCGGCGCATCTGCATAACGGGGCTGCGTTCGAAAAATGGCGGCTGGATGCCGAAAAAAACCATCCCGAACTTCTGTTTTTACGGCGTGAAGATATTCTCGGAGAAGGCTTGGGTGCGGATCACACCCTGTTTCCCGAAACGCTGACGATTGACGGCGTAGTGTGTTCATTCAAATACCGCTTTGAGCCGGGGCACGTGCTGGATGGCGTGACGCTGAATCTTCCGCTGTACTTGCTGAATCGGGTTGAAGCCGCGCAAATTGATTGGCTGGTGCCGGGACTGATTCGCGAAAAACTGATCCTGTTATTGAAGTCGCTGCCCAAGGACTGTCGCCGTCCCTTGATTCCATTGCCCGACGCGGTGACAGCCTTTCTGAGTGAAGCAAAACCCGGTGAGCGCATATTGACCGAGGCGCTGGGTACTTTTATCCGTAAAAAAACCGGTGCAGACATTCGGGCTGAGGATTGGAGCGGCGAGTTGCCCCCGCATCTGCGCATGAATCTTGTCGTCATCGACGATAGCGGACAGGAGCTGGCGAGTGGTCGCGATCTGAATGGCCTGCGCCAGCAATTGGGCGGTGCAGCGCGGATTACGTACGGTGCCGCAGAGGACAGCAGCTTCGAGCGCAGCGGATTGGTCGCGTGGGATTTTGGCGATCTGCCCGAACAGGTGAAATTCAAACGTGGCGGGCGTGAGTTGACGGGTTTCCCGGCGCTGGTCGAGTGCGGCGAAGCGGTTGATCTGCGTCTGCTGGACGAGGCCGCAGTGGCCGGGCAGGAGACCCGGCGCGGCGTGGTGCGTTTGCTGCGACATGCGCTGCTTACCCAATTCAAGCAACTCGAAAAAGACCTGTCGCGTGAGACTGCGCTCGCGCTTAAATACCGCAGCCTGGGTGATGCCGAGGCATTGCGCCGCGAGTTGCTGAATGCGATTGCGGCGCGTGCGCTTCTGGGCGATGACGAGACTCCGCGCACTCAAAAATCCTTCGACAAACAGAAAGAGCGCGCTAAGCCGCGTATTGCTGTGGTGCGCCAGGCCTTGCTGCGCGATCTTGGCGATATTCTGGATCTGGCTAGCCAGGTGCAGGCGCGCTTGAATGCCAAGCCGCAGTTCACTGCGGCGATGCGCGACGAACACAGTCATCTGGCAGCGCTGGTTTATCCCGGCTTCATTACACACACTGGCTGGTCACATCTCAAAAACCTGCCGCGCTATCTCCGGGGCATCCTCAAACGTCTGGAAAAACTGCCCGCATCCGAACAGCGCGATGCCCGCAATATGGCGGGTGTGCTGACGCTGCAAAATCGCTATCTGGCACGCAAAGAGCAGAGTAAAAAATCACTCTATGCAGACGAAGCGCTGGAGGATTTTCGCTGGCAGCTGGAAGAGTTGCGGATTTCCCTGTTTGCACAAGAGTTGAAAACGCCGACCCCGGTATCCGTCAAACGCCTGGACAAGTTGTGGGACGAGCTTGCCAGACAGCCCGTAAAGTAATTATTGTTGCGCCATGAGCGAGCGCATGATCAATGTTCCGAATGCTATTACGCTGTTGCGACTGCTGGCCGCACCGGTGGTGGTGTGGCTGATTTTTCATGCGCAGTGGCAGACCGCGTGTTGGTTATTTCTGGTTGCAGCGCTGTCCGACGGGTTGGATGGTTTTCTGGCGCGCCGCTTTGCGCAAACTACTGCGTTTGGCGCGACACTGGATGCGCTCACCGACAAGGCCTT
>JAYVLR010000016.1:0-3733 GCA_043759395.1 Thiobacillaceae bacterium | reverse complement strand
TTGTCTTTGTCCTGCCGGATGCAAACTTTATGGCAATGGTTCGAATTGCACGATCGGCGGGCGAGTGGCGATAAAGTTCAGCGGCGCAAAGCAGGACTGCGTGCCGTGTTTGCGGCGTCATGAGTGTTTGCGTACGCCAGAGAAGACGCTGATACGGCAGGTTGCCTTTCTTCAGGGCAAACGCAATCCTGAAGAAAACCACCTTGATCGGATGAAGGAGAAGATTGACTCTGACCTTGGGCGCGAGATGATTACACGACGGTTTGCGACGGTGGAGCCGGTGTTTGGCAATCTGCGCGGCAATAAACGATTGCACCGTTTCACGGTACGCGGAAAAACCAAGGTGGACGGTCAGTGGAAGCTGTACTGCATGATGCACAATATTGAAAAGCTGGCGAATCATGGTTATGCGAGGTAAAAAGGCTGGGAAAAGGCTTTCTTGCACTTGTGGCACGTGAGAGCCTTGCCTGATCAGCCAGGATGGCAATGAAATATTTTAGAAAAACAGAAAGCCGAGAATAATGACAACAGTTTGGTTTGAAAAAAATCCACCCCATTCTGAAACGGGGTTTCAGAATGGGGTTTTTCTACAGCGTCGTTGACGCTGTAGAAAAACTCTTGAAGTAATTCCTCAAATGAATGACTGTAGTTCACCCTCTTTCAGACTGTCATTCACGGTAGCTCGAACGACCGTATATGGCACACAACGCCAGTTCACCCTGTAACCCAAGCCAATGGCCGCTTCGGAGAATGTTGAAGTGGTACTCCCGACCCCTTAGAGACCCTCATTGCTCGTCGAGGAAGGTCTGAATAGTGGCGTGGAACAGTCATTGGCTAGTGTATTTGAATTATGCGCCACACTGCCCCACCATTTGCATTCTATCCTGATCCATGCTGTCATTTGCGTATTCCACGCAAAACGAGCAGCCATTCCACGGCATTGCGAGCAGTCAGTCCAGAGCATTGCGAGCACACTGCGAGGGTCTGGTCGGAGCGAAGCGACGCAGGTTTGTTTAGATTAAGTGTTCGGGTTCTCGTTTGTCAATTTTCCTTTCTGCTTGCGCATGGAATTACCTGATAGATTTATCTTGTAAGCGTTATGCACAATGCGGTCGAGAATCGCATCAGCCAGGGTTGGATCGCCCACTGCCTCGTGCCAATGTGTGATCGGCAACTGGCTGGTGAGGATTGTGGCGCGCAAATTGTAGCGGTCATCCAGAAGCTCCAGTATGTCGCGGCGATGGGTGTCGTTTAGCGTAGGCAGCCCCCAGTCATCGATGGTCAGTACATCTACCTTGGCCAGCCCGCGCATGATTTTGGCATAGCGCCCGTCGGCGCGGCCTGTATCCAACTCCTGCAACAGCCTCGGCAGCCGGACGTAGAACGCGCTATAGCCTTCCCGGCATGCCTTGTGTGCTAACGCGCATGCCAAATACGTCTTACCCACCCCGGTGGGTCCAGTAATCAGGACGTTCAGATGACCCGACACCCACTCGCAGGCCGCAAGTTTCAGAATCAGCGCGCGGTCCAGCCCGCGCGGCGTCTTGAAGTCGAGATCCTCAATGGCAGCTTGCTGTTTGAGACGGGCCTGCTTGAGGCGCTGTTGCATGCGCCGGTTGTCCCGTTCGGTCAGTTCACGATCGACGAGCAAGCCCAGTCGCTCCTCGAACGGGAGCGATGCGGCCTCAGGAAGCGCATCCTGTTCCTTTAATGCCCGGACCATGCCGGTCAGTTTCAATTGCTGGAGTTTGTCCAGGGTGGGATGAGTAAGCATCATAAATCTCCTTTGGTTAGTGGTAATAGTCAGGTCCACGCACGTTGTCGTGGAAGATGGGAAGTTGCTGTTGGGTATCCGATGGTAGCGGGAGTTCGTCGAGCCGGTGCTTGAGGATGGACTCCACCGAGCGATAGCTCACTGCGTTCATGGCGGTCGCTCGACGGCAAGCAGCATCGAGCCGTGCATTCCCATAGAGTTTGGCCATGCGCAGAATACCCAATGCAGCGCGAAACCCCTGTTGAGGATGTGCCCGTGCCGCAATCAGCGACTCGATCAATGCCGCTGTATGTGGACCAATCTGCTGTGCCCAGCGGGTAATACGTTCCGGTGTCCATTCTGCCATCCGACGGTGCTTCTCTGGCATGTGTTCGGCCTGGGTCATATAGCGGCCACCGGTGGCCATGCGCATATGGCTTGCGACCCGTTCGGAATGATGGAAGATTTCCACTGTGCGAGAAGTGGCGCGCACATCGACTTGGCGTCCCACCAGCGTATAGGGGACAGAATAAAATCGTCCTGCGACTTCGATGTGGTAGTCCACGTTCACCCGTGCTTTCTTCCATTCGGCAAAGACATAACGCTCGCCTGGTAGCGCTCGCATGGCAGGTCGATCCAGGGTGCGGAAGAGCGTTATCCGGTTACCTTCGAGCTTCTTGAATGGGCGGCTATTCAAATCTGCCAGCAGTTCCCGGATGGCCGCGTTCAATTCTGGCAGCGAGAAGAAGGGACGGTTCCGAAGCCGGGCCAGAATCCAGCGTTCCACCAACAGTACGCCGCCTTCTACTTTGGCTTTGTCTCGGGGTTTGCCGGCTCGGGCAGGCACCACGGCAATGCCGTAGTGGCGGGCGAAGTCAAGGTAGGTAGGATTAAGCTCTGGCTCGTACCGACATGCACGGGTCACGCCGCTTCTGAGGTTGTCAGGGACAAGTATTTCGGGCACCGCACCAAAGGCATCCAGCATGCGTACGTGGCTGCCGATCCAGTCCGGAAGACTTTGGCTCCAGGTGGCATCGCAATAGGTGTAATTGGAAGCGCCCAGCACGGCCACAAACACCTGCGTCTGGCGGATTTCGCCGGTGTATTGATCGGTGACCGGAACGGTATGCCCGGCATAGTCGACGAAGCATTTCTCGCCAGGACGATGCTCCTGACGCATCACCAGATCGAGCCGTCCTGCCCATTCCCGGTAGCGGTGGCAGAACCAGCTGTAGCGGTAGCCATCGGGATGGCATGCCCGGTATTCCTGCCAGAGCAGGAACAGCGTGACGCCTTTCTTCCTTAACTCCCGGTGTACCCATGCCCAATCCGGAGCGACCCGCAGCGCGGGTGGAACTGGTGAAGGTGGCGGGAAGAGCAGCCGGTTGATGTCGGCTTCCGTTATGTCTGCCGCCAACGGCCAGCCCAGCCCTGCCAATGTCGCCCGCCTCAGGTAATCGGCCACAGTACTTGGGGCCGCACCAATACTGGTGGCGATTTCCCGCTGCGACAGCCCACAGGCGTGCCGCAGACGCAATATCTCTGTAATTTTACGCATGGATAAACGCTCCTTTGCCATGACCTCTCCCAAAAATGGAAAATGGTCGAATGTTACGCGTTATCCTGCGTCGCTTCCCTCTGAAATAACCCTACAGGTTGGTGTCCGATTCACCGTGGAATCGGTGCTCGATTACCCGTGGAATCCGTGCTCGGAATCCCGTGGAATGGCTGCTCGTTTTACCGTGGAATCACTGCTCGAAATGGCGTGGAATACGCAATAAGGGGGGTGACGGTCTGAAAGGGGTCGATTTGAGGCTTTTGCATTTCCAGATAACAGCCATTCGTTAGAGGTGGAACACGTTGGAATGGGTGGCTGACTCTCGATGATTTTGGGTGGCGGCTTTCAAGTAGAATCGGTGGTGGTTTGGGGTTCATTACGCAATCTGGATAAATTCCGCCGGTTTGGGATTAGAACCCCGG
>JAYVLR010000015.1:0-8622 GCA_043759395.1 Thiobacillaceae bacterium | reverse complement strand
CGCATGGCACTGATCGAATTACTGCGGATGGATCCGACCCTGGATGAGTTGGTCGCAAACCATGCGCCCTTGCACGAGATTCGGCGAGCCGCTCTGGCGTTGGGCTATCACCCCCTGGCGGAAGATGGCATTGCGCGGGTGTTGATGGGAGTTACATCACTGGCGGAGATAGCGCGGGTGGTGGATTTGACGGGGCGGGTATGAGGGGCATGGGGATTTTAGTTTCTCGTAATATTTGGCCGTGTTTTTCGCCTGATGGCGAGTTACTTTTTCTTGCGTGGCCAAGAAAAAGTAACCAAAAAGAAGGCCACCCCTCTTCATCGCCCTTCGGGTTCCCGAATCGAGGTGAACCAACGGGCGCTCCACCAACTCGCCCTGGCGGGTCGCACAAAACGCGACCCACTGCGGAACTCGAACACGGTTCCGCTCTCTTCCCGTTTGCTCACCTCGATTCGGCGACTCAGCAAGGGGAAACCCGGCTGTTGACCTTGGGTCCCCTTCTAGGTCGCCGAGAAGCGCAGCTGCACGGGGAGAAAAGGAGCCGCGTGTCTGAGCTCCGCAGTGAGCCGCGTTTTGTGCGGGTCGCCAGGGCGAGTTGCGGCTCCGCCCCGTGCGGTGAGCATCGCAGGGAAGCCGAAGGCCGACATAGCAGGGGTCGCCTTTCTTTGGTTACTTTCTTTGGCGAAGCAAAGAAAGTAACTCGCCAAAAGGCGAAAAACAAAACCGCAACGAAGCCCCAATAACCCATGCCCTTCTTCGACTACCGAGCCATAGACCAAACCGGACGTGCTGTTAAAGGCGTGCTCTCGGCGGTCAACGACATCGACCTCGAACTACGTCTGAAACGCATGGGACTGGACTTGGTCACGCTTGCCGAACTCTCGCGTCAGTACGCCCCAAAAGGCCGCGAGCGCATCACCCGGCGCGATCTCATCACGTTCTGCATCCACATGCGCTATATCACCCGCGCGAGCATTCCGCTGCTGGAAGGCTTGCGTGATCTGCGCGACAGCATGGAAAAGCGCGGCTTTCGCGATGTACTCACCGCCTTGCTGGAAGACCTGGAAGGCGGCAAAGTTCTGTCGCAAGCCTTGGCATCGCATCCTGCGGTATTTGGCACGGTGTTTGTTCACAGCATCAAAGCCGGTGAGCAAACCGGCTTGCTGGACGAAGTATTCGAGCGCCTCTCCGAATCCCTGAAATGGCAGGAAGAAGTCGCAAGCAAAGCCAAGCGCCTGATGATTTATCCGGCATTGGTGCTGGCCGTAGTGGGTGCCGCGATATTGTTCCTGCTGTTGTATCTGGTGCCGCAGGTGCTAAGCCTGGTCAAAACCATGGGCGTGACTTTACCGCTGCCCACGTTGATTTTGCTTGCGCTATCGCAAGCTTTGCGCAGTTACTGGCTGCCGTTGTTGGCGATCACGCTGGGCACAGCGATCGGTCTGCCCTACTGGATACGCCGCACCGAGGCTGGGCAATGGTGGTGGGATCGCACCCAGTTGCGCCTGCCGGTCATTGGCCCAATTCTGCAAAAAATCGTGCTGTCGCGTTTTACCAATACGCTGGCAATGATGTATCGCTCTGGCGTTACGGTTCTGGATGCGCTGCGTTCGGGCGAAATGGTCGCGGGCAATCGCGTCATTGCCGGCGGCATTCGGCGTGCGGGTCAGCAAATTGCCGAGGGTCGCGGCCTGTCCGAAAGTTTTAATTCGCTGGGGCTGTTTCCGCCGCTGGTGATCCGCATGTTGCGGGTGGGAGAAACCACCGGCGCACTCGACGAAGCACTCGACAACGTCACGTATTTCTACAACCGCGACGTACTGGAGTCGATCGAAAACGGGCTGAAAATTCTTGAACCGGTGCTGACCGCCTTCCTCGGTATTTTGCTCGGCGGCATTCTCGTGTCAGTCCTGCTTCCGGTGTACGACCTGATCGGGAATCTGCCGCTATGATTTCACACTTCTCACCACAGAGGCACAGAGGCACAGAGATATATCCATCAGGGACGGTATCCCGTGTGGAAAACAAACGAGGGTTTCCTCTGAGCCCCTGTGCCTCTGTGGCTAACGGTTTTTCACAGCATGATATTTAGCCGCCGCCTGATTATCCTGCTCAACGCGCGCCAGGCCAGCGTACTCGACGGACGACCGGGCAGCATGCACTGGCTCGGTGATTTTGCAACCACAGAAGCCGGGCTGGCCGCGTTCCAGCGGATCCTGTTACAGCATTCAGGGCGGCCTGTGCGCCTTGTGCTCGACTCGGTGGATGAAGACTACCGGCTGGAAGTGTTGCCGCATGTGACGGGCGCAGCACGCACCGAAATGCTTGCGCGCAAACTGCGCCAGGTGTTTCGCAATGCGGTGTTTACGGGCGCGTGGCGGCAAAACCGAGAAAACGAGGGACGGCGCGACGATCGCTACCTGCTTGCCGCATTAACCGACTACGAGTGGCTTAAACCCTGGCTCGGCGCAATCGAAAATGCCCAGGCGCCACTCGAAGGTGTCACGCTTCTGTCGCTGGCTTGCCAGAGTCTTTTAAAGCAACTGCACATTCGCGAACCGCATACGCTGCTGGCCTATCAAATGGCGAGCGGCCTGCGCCTGTCGTACTACCAGGATGGTCTGCTGCGTTTTTCGCGACTCCTGGCAAGCGACCGCTCTGTTCAAAATGCGCCGCTGGCCCTATCCCCCGGCTGGGCTGCCGATGAAATCTCCAAAACCCAGTTGTACTTGATGGGTCAGCGCATGCTTCCGCGTGAAGCGCGTTTGCAGGTTTTATTGCTCGACCCCAGCGGCCGTCTTGCCAGCGCGCAGGCACCCTTGAATGCAGACCCCGCGTTCAACGCACGCATGCTTGACCTCCCGACACTGGCACGCGCCCTGCGGATGCCGGACGAGTTTTTAAGCAGCACGCCGGAAATTGCGCCGCTGGCTGCGCTCGCTGGAGAAGCGCTGCTGCTTGATCTGGCACCGGCCACGCTGACCCAGCGTTATACCGAATTTCGCTGGCGGCGCGGCATTCACCTGGCGGCACTCGCCGTTGGCGTTGCGGGCATTCTATTCACCGGGGTGCAGTGGCTGAACACGCTTGATCTGCATGATCAAACACAGCAAATCCAGGGTGAGCAACAACAGATCGAAGCCCGCTACCGCGACATAACCCGCACTTTTCCGCCCTCGCCCGTCGGGGCAGAACAACTGGGCGAAACCATTCAGCTCGCCGCACATCTGGAAAATCCGCGCCCGAATCCGCACCCTGCGCTAGCCCTGGTCAGCCGCGTTCTGGAGTCGCAGCCTACCGTCATGCTGAAAAAAATCAGCTGGCAAGATCGTATGTTTGCCACGCCCGGCATGGCTGACGAGCGACAAGTCAACCTGGAAGCCGAACTCAGCCCGTTCGACGGCAACTATCGCGCAGCCATGCAAGACATCGAAAATTTCATGGCTCGGCTTCGCGCTGAACCCGGCGTGATTCAGGTCACCCTCAGCAGCAGTCCGGTCAATATCCAGTCAAGCGCAGCACTCTCGGGCAATACGCTCAACGGCACCGATTCGCCGCACGCACGCTTCAGTCTTGAACTGAGTTATCGGGAGATGCCATGATGCTGAAAACCCCGGTTTCACCACAGAGGCACAGAGGAAAAGCAGGTGATTGTTCTATCTCTGAGGCTCACTCGCCGGGCGTATTCCACCGAATCGGTAACACACAGGTTTTCTGCATTTCTCCGTGCCTCCGTGCCTCTGTGGTTAAGGGTTTGAAATGATGCTGCGCCCGCCCTGGCATGCGATTAAAATCCCGCTCCTGCTGTTGCTGGCCGCACTGCTATTAGCTGGCGCGGGCATCATGTGGAGTTCAAACACGCAGCTTGAAGCGAACGAAAACCTGCAACAACAAACCCGGGCGCGCCAGGCTGCGCAACAAAAACTGCAACGCTCCAACGTGGAGAAAACGCTGATCCAGCAAAATCTGGGGGGGTATCAGAATCTGGTCGCACGCGGTTTTATCGGCGAAGAAAATCGTCTGGCCTGGCTTGAGGCGGTGCAGCAATCCAATCGTGATGCCGCTTTATACGGGCTCAATTACACCCTGGCGCCACGCACTGCCGCACCCGCCGCGTTGGCAAAAGGTTTACCACTGGGGCAAACCGTGATGACCCTGCGCATGCCGATGCTGGTAGAGACCGATTTACCGCGTTTTCTTGAAGCGCTGCAACAGCGCACCCGCAGCGTGTTCCGGGTACGCGCCTGCCAGATCACGCGCGCCAGCGAAGCTGCGCCCGAAGCGCTCAACCGCCCGGAGCTGGAAACCGAATGCGAACTGTTGTGGTTTACCCTGGCGACTGCGACAAGGACAGTGCCATGAAAACCTGTTCACCACAGAGGCACAGAGACACAGAGAAAAACAAACCCATCCGGCGCGGGATAGTGCATCTCTGTTCCACATTGATTTTCTCTGTGTCTCTGTGCCTCTGTGGTTCAGGGTTTGCCGTTCAATCCGCGCCCGACTTGCCCGGAAAACTGTTCTACACCCCCGCGCAGCGCGCCATGCTCGTCAACGCCCGCACGCACAAAGTCACCGAACTACAAAAATCATCTACCCCGCCCGATTCCGGGCCCGTAAGTTTTGACGGTGTCCTCACCCGTTCCGATGGCATCGGCACGCACTGGGTTAATGGTCTCGCGCACGTCGGCCAATCTTCAGCCGGTATCCGTCACCTCAAGCCCGGACAAATCCGGGCTGATAAAAAAATCTACGAGCCCTATCAGGTGCTGCGCCCCAGCGAATCACCCAAGACTCCAAACACGACAGAACATAAGGAGGCCGCGCCATGAAATTTCACAGCGAGAAATTTCACAGCGGGAAAACACAAAGCGGCTTCACCCTGATCGAGATGGCCATCGTGCTGGTCATCATCACCATCCTGATTGGCGGACTGGCAGTGCCGCTGTCGGCGCAGATTGAAGCGCGACGTATTTCCGAAACCCGGAAAACCATGGAAGAGGCACGGGAAGCGATTATTGGCTATGCGATGAGCCACAACACCGGTGGCGCTACGCCGCATCCTTATTTGCCCTGCCCCGACACTGACAACGATGGAAAAGAAAATCGCACCGGACCTGCACCCGCTCCGTGTAGCAGTCCACGTGGCCTATTCCCCTGGGTAGATTTAGGAACGGCTGCGCAGGATGCATGGGGAAATCGTTTGCATTACAGTCTGACACTTTCATACGGTGATCAATCAACTGGATTCTCCAACGCAAGCACGGGCGATAAACAGGTGTGCAGCATCAGTACGGGGGGGTGCGCCGCCGGTACAGTGGCAAGCAATGTCCCGGTGGTACTGATTTCCTACGGCCCGAATGGTTGGGGTGCGCGCACGGTCAACAACACGGACATGGCCGCGCCAACCAGCGCCGATGAACTTGAAAATACCGATGCGAATAATAGTTATGTCAGTCGCGTGCCTAGCAAACCCGGTGCTGCGGCAGGGGAGTTCGACGATCTGGTGAGATGGATATCCAGCTCACTCCTAATCAGCCGGGTGTGTCCTGCGGGCGGCTGTCCGTAGCCGCCAGGCTCATTTTCACCTTACCGGGCAAGTTCTCGGTCAAACTTAACCGAAAGCCCAAGCGCGCTGCCTGTCGCGCCGCCTGATACAAACCCACGCCCAAACCCGAGTCCGAGCTAACCGGGCTTTGAAACAAATTACGCGCCACGTGCTCGGGCGCGGCGGCGCCATTGTCTGTGACGTTCAGGGCAAGAGCCGGCTGCACCTCCAGGTGCGCCTCTACTCGTAACCATGGCTCGTTCTGGCGTTTTCTCAAGGCATTGGTCAGCAGGTTGTCGGCGACGCTGTCGAACAGGTCTTGCGGCAGGGTTGTCGTGCCGTCCACGATATCCGGGACAAAATAGATGCCGTCGTGCGCGTAGCGTTGCCGCAGGCCTTGCCACCATTCGTTGGCGTTGACGCGGCCTTCGTCCTGCTCGCTCGGCTGCTTTAACTTATCCACGGTCTGCGACAGTCGCGCAGCCAGTTGCGGCAACTGGCGTTTCATCAATTCCAGCAGCCGGTCTCCGTCTTCGGGGGTGGAGACTTCAGCGGCGGCGAGCAGGGATTTCATCGCCTGCAGGATGTTTTTGACGTCGTGCGTGAGACGCGCGCCGGTATCGTGGATAGCCTGGCTGTAGGCATGTTCACGCAGGGTTTGTTCGCGCACTTTGGCGGCATAAAAATAGCCCAGCAATTGCGACAGTAAGCGTACATGCAAGGCCAGCGCGGGAGTAAGGGGACGGGGTGAATACCAGGTCAACGTGAGGCCATGAAACGCATAGTCCAGGCTGCTTGCGCCGCGCTGGCCAGATTGCCCGTCGCCGCGCGCGGCTTGCCAGGCGACGCCGCTGATCCAGGTCAGTTCTTGCAGATTGGACAGCGCATCCCGCACAAACGATTCGGGATCGCGCTCGCGTTCGGCCAGGGTGGCGAGTTGGCGCGCCCATCCTTCAAAAGGCAGGCCAACCGAGAGCAGGTAACGTGATGTCATCTGCCCCAAACCGGAAAATCCGGCGCGCGGGTTCCACAACCAGGACAACGCCAGCAACAACATGGCCATGCCCAACAGGGTTTGCACCAAAGCCCAGGCATAGCCGGTTTTGCCAATCGCCATCACCGCAAATGCGCCCAGCGCCACGATGATAATCAACAGTGACAACATCACGCCGTAGATGAAATCCAGCGCGGACGCATCGCCGCGTTTGTGCATTGAAGGCAAAAATAAAATCGCCAGGGGCAACACGGCCAAGCCGTAACGCACGGCTAACAATCCCTCATCGGCCAGACTGGCTGTCGCCAAGCTCTGCGGCAGCACCCAGGCCAACAGCAGGCTCAGCAAATAGGTGAGCGCCAACAGATACGGCAAGCGCTGGCCGCGCTCTGATTGTGATGCCGCCACCGCGCCGACCAACCCGGTCAGAATGGCCAGCCACAACGCCATCACCCAGGGACTGTCCACCAGCACCAGCAGCGCTGCCATCGCAAACACCGGCAGGGCAAGACGCGGCTCAATGCGTGCTTCGCTTCTTACCAGCGGTTGCCACAGCAGAAACAGCCCGTAATGCGCCAGCAAAAACGCGCGCGCGACCATGGCATCGGCACCAAACACCACTGCCACATGCAAGGCCAGCAACATCAACGCCAGCCAGCGGCTGGGCGAGACACGCAACATGGCGGCATTAAAGCCACCAAGCCAGTTTCGGCCGGCGGTTGAAGGGAAAATAGATTCAGACATGAATGCTTAAATTAGAAATGACATCGACGGGGGTCACAGTGTAGTGCTAGCGGTCACGCCAGCCGAAAATGGAGCGTGTGCATCGACTATTTCAGCCGCTTACGCCCCGCATTTGCTGTAATTCAGGCAGGGGTGTTGTGTTTTCATCATTTTTAAACCCGGAAGCGGAACACAGACGTGACAAATAGCGATAAAAATCAATGAATTGCACTTACGAAAGCTTCACAAAGCTGCTGGCATGGGTTTTGCAGAAATTATTTCGCATACTTTTAAGAATCTACGGAGAAAACCCTATGCGTCGTCACCAGTCCGGCTTTACCTTGATCGAAATCGCCATCGTATTGGTGATTATCGGCCTGCTTTTAGGCGGAATATTGAAGGGGCAAGAGCTCATCAACAGTGCGCGAGTGAAGAATCTGGCAACCGATTTTCGCAACATCCCGCTCTTCATCTATGGCTATCAGGATAAATTCAAGGCTTTGCCGGGCGACGACCCTGCAGTCGTCAGCCATGTTGCCGGCACGCTAGCGACCACGCCGGGCGCAACGGGGAATGGCGTCATTGATGGCAACTGGAACAGCACGACCGTAACCAACGAGACATTCCTGTTCTGGCAGCACGTGCGGCTGGCGGGACTGGCACCTGGCAGCACCGATACCACTGTCGCAGATTACCGCCCCACCAACGCGGCTGGCGGCAGGATTGGCATTCAAAGCGGCACCACCACTGCCGCATCGGCTCCCATCAAAGATGCTGCCGGGGTCGCCATTCGTGGTGCTTATGTCATTTGCTCTGAAGGTATCCTCGGAAAATTTGCCAAACAGCTTGATACCCAAATGGACGATGGCAACACCGCTACAGGCTCGATGTTCGTCACGCCGACGACAGGCTACGCCATCGGCGCGACTGCCACTGCGACAGCTTCAGTCGACGATGCTGCGTCTTATACGGTGTGCCTGGGGATTTAAACTGCCGGATACACACCTGAATCGACCCGCCGAGGCGGGTCGATTCATTTATGCGCCGCCATCACTTCAGCAATTTAAAAACTTGATCTCTACCATCGCTGTAACCGCCACAATGAGACTGCACCCGCAAATGCCTGGACGGCGCATCACCCCATCCTGATCACATCATCGCCACCAGAACTGGCGCATCTCGACATCAAAAAATCCTTGTAAATCCGCAGCCTGCGCCAGACGGAACTCAGCGCATGTAGCGATTGACCAACAGGCTGCTAAACTTGGCTTAAGTCGGCTCGTTTACTGCCGCAAATGAAGTATATGAAACACAGCCTCCAACTCAAGATCGGTCAACATTTAACGTTGACTCCGCA
>JAYVLR010000014.1:0-4734 GCA_043759395.1 Thiobacillaceae bacterium | reverse complement strand
CCGCCAGTGTCGCCTCACGCGGGTGCCTGCATATTCATCACGCTCACCCAGGCCTGCGCCTGCTCAAGGTCGTCAAACAACTGAATGTCAGCCGACATGAACAGCCGGTTAACCCACAGGCTCCAGGCCACCCACTGGTCGCCGGTCAACACCGCGATCCGGCCAAAATCATGCTTGTGTTCGTGGGTAAACTTGAGTTCTTCCCACGCCACATCCAGGCTGTAAGACAGCATGTCGCGCAGATCGAACAGCAGGTTCACACTGCCCTGGAACTTGATGCCGTAAATCACAGCCTCCTCAAATTCACGATAGTCCTCCGCCGTAAACTGCCCCATGACGCTGACTTCCACGCGATTGTCCCGAATGGTCAAATCAATCATGTCTACACTCCCATTGTGGCAATAGGTTCACTATAGGGTATTTCTAGAAATCGTAACGGGCGGGGTGGAAACGCGCACCGCCACGATCCCGGCCGCCACCACCAGGGCTATCCCCAGCCAGGCAATCAACGGCAAA
This sequence comes from Thiobacillaceae bacterium, assembly GCA_043759395.1. Taxonomy (GTDB): domain Bacteria; phylum Pseudomonadota; class Gammaproteobacteria; order Burkholderiales; family Thiobacillaceae; genus Thiobacillus. The sequence continues at coordinate 4,218 of JAYVLR010000014.1, read as the reverse complement.
CGCTCATCAAACAGCACCACGCCGTATACAGCAGAAAACGCCACCGTCGAATACGCCAGCGCGCCCACGGTGAGCGTGCGCCCGCGATGGTAAGCGCGCGTCAACGCCAGCTGCGCGAGCGTGGCGGTGATGCCAATCCCGGCCAGCACAGGCAGATCGTCCAAATGCGGGCGATTAAACCCGGCCAGCAGCATCCACCCGCCGCCGCCCAAGGTCGCTAGCAACGTGAAATAAAACACCACGCGCCACTCCGGTTCGCCCAGCCGGCCCAGGCGTTTGATATTGACGTAAGCCACCGCCGCCAGCATGCCCGACACCAATCCCGCCAGCGCGGGCAGCCATGTCTCGCTTTGCACCTGCGGTCGCAGCAACAGCACGATGCCGACAAAGCCCAGCGCCACCGCGAGCAGCAAACCCCGGCCATGCTGCTCGCGCAGCCACCCTACCGAGAGCACCGTCAAAAACAGCGGCGCGGTGTAATTGAGCGTCACCGCCGTTGCCAGCGGCAAACGCGCGAGCGCGTAGAAAAACAGCACCAGCGCGACAAAGCCCGACAGCCCGCGCCAAAAATGCGCAAGCAGATGCTGGGTTAACAGCGGCGCGCACACCTGCCTGCGCTGAATCGCAATCCCCAGCCAGATCGCAATCAGGCCGAACACCGAACGATAGAACACCAGCTCGGCGCTGGAGAAATGCGCCGAGGCGTGTTTGACCAGCACGCCCATTAGCGCGAATAGCGTAGCGGCGACCAGCATCCAGCTTGATTTCATGGTTACCTTCAGGCGTTTTACAGCCTGATATTATGGTCTGATACGCTTGTGACCCGTTGATATGGGCTTCCAGGTTCACACACGAAACGGGATGGCTTGGCACTTCGGTGCTTGCTATATGACGGTGCATAGAATGGTGGTGGCGTATGAAGATTTGGCGAAGTTAGCGAAGAGGTGATGTGATATTGAAAGACCCCGAGCCTTTTTTAGATTGCTGCTTTCGCAGCGCCAACCCAGCGCTCGCTGTCAGGTCAAGTCGAAGGTTCTATAACGTGGCCCATCAATGGTGCGTCACCTGACCGACCGTCGCAGCCACGCCTTGCGCGCTTCCTCCACGATCCCCATCAGCACCGCCAGGGCCATGGCTAACAGCCAGACCTCCACACCGACCGGCACCGTGCCGAACAGCCAGTTGCCGGCCGGTGTATAGACGATGAATAGCAGCAGGCCCAGTTCGGCCGCGATGCCGAGCAGGATCAGCGGGTTGCTGAATAGCCGGAAGGAAAGCGAAGACTTGAGCGGATGGCGGCACAGGAAGACGTTCATCACCTGCGTCGTCACGATCGTCGCCAGGCAGGCAGTAGTTGCCTGCAAATAGAGCGGTGCGGTTCTGGCCAGGGTCTCGCCGTAGTGCCAGCCGGCGGCGTTAAGGACGAAGAAGAACACGGTCATGGCGGCCGCCGCTTCAAGCACGCCGAGGAAGAGGTAGGCGCGGGCGATCAGGCTCCACGACAACAGCCGCTCGTTACGCGCACGCGGCGGGCGCCGCATCACGTCGGGGTCGGGTTTTTCAGTACCGAGCGCCAGCGCCGGCAGCATGTCGGTGCCGAGATCGACCGCCAGGATCTGGATGATGGTGAGCGGCAGTGGAATGCGGAACAGTACAAAAGCGAGATAGGGCACGATCTCGGGAATGTTGGAGGAGAGGATGTAGGTGAGGAACTTGCGGAGGTTGTCGAACACCGCCCGCCCTTCCTCGATGGCCGCGACGATGCTGGCGAAATTGTCGTCGAGCAGGATCATATCGGCGGCTTCCTTGGCGACGTCGGTGCCGCTCACGCCCATGGCAATGCCGATGTCGGCGGCCTTCAGCGCGGGGGCGTCGTTGACGCCATCGCCGGTGACGGCAACGATTTCGCCCTTCTTCTGCAGCGCCTCGACGAGTTGCATTTTCTGCACGGCGGCGACGCGAGCGAAGAGAATTTCCGGCGCATCCAGCGCCAGCTGCAGCTGCGCCGGAGACAGGCGCAGCAGGTCATCGCCGGTGACGACGACGGGGTGGTCGGACTTCACCAGGCCGATCTCGCGGGCGATGGCTTGCGCCGTGTGCGGATGGTCGCCGGTAACCATGATGACGCGGATGCCGGCGGTGGCGCAGCGCGCAATGGCCTCCGGCACCTCGGCCCGTGGCGGGTCTTCCAGCCCGACCAGCCCCGAGAGAGTCAGGCCACGTTCCTCGGTGGGCAGGCCGCCGTCAATCGGGCCATGGGCAAACGCCAGCACACGCAGACCCGCCCCGGCCAGTTCGTCCTGTGCCGCAAGCAGACGGGTTTTTGCGGCGGCATCGAGCGGCGCGATTCTGCCGCCCAGCTGCACGCGATCGCAGGCCGCGAGTACTGTTTCCAGCGCGCCTTTACAGTACAGCATGCGCCCCTGCGGCGTCTCGACCAGCACCGACATGCGCTTGCGGTCGGTGTCGAAGGGGATTTCGCCGATGCGTATAAAACCGCCGAGTGCGCCCGCCACCTGCCGGCCCATACCGGCCAGCGCCATTTCCATCGGATCGCCCAGCCAGGTGTGCTTGCCGTGATTCTCAACCCGTTTCAGGTTATGGCAGAGCGCAGCATTCACGAAGAGCGCCAGATGATCCACTGCCAGGCGCAGCTGCGCAGCCAGGTCGCCCACTGCGGCAAAGTCACCGCCCAGCCACAGACGCTGCACCGACATGCGGTTCTGCGTCAGCGTGCCGGTCTTGTCGGACAGAATCACCGTGGTCGAGCCGAGCGTTTCCACCGCAGGCAGGTGGCGCACCAGCGCATTGCGCTTCGCCATGCGCTGCGTTGCCATGGCCAGCGACAGTGTCACCGTCGGCAGCAGGCCTTCCGGCACGTTGGCGACGATGATGCCGATGGCGAACAGCAGGTTCTCCCAGAACGGCAGCCCGAGCGCCTGGCCAATCAAAAAGAACGTGCCGCCCATGCCGGTGGCGAGAAAGGCGACGATGCGGGAGAGCCGCACGATCTCGCGCTGCAGCGGCGAAGCGGCCTTGCCTGCCGTCTGCGTCAGATGGGCGATCTTGCCGAACTCGGTGTGCATGCCGGTGGCGTAGACCACGGCGCGCGCCTGGCCCGACACCACCGAGGTGCCGGCCAGCACAATGTTTTTTGCGAACAGCGGCGATACCTCCGCATGAGGATCGGCATTGCGTGCCTTGGGCAGCGATTCGCCCGTGACCGTCGCGGTGTTCACGCGCAAGCCGAACGCCTCGATCAGCCGACAATCGGCCGGAACAAAGTTGCCCTCCTCCAGCAACACGATGTCGCCGGGCACCAACTCGCTGGCGAGCATCTCCACGATTTCGCCGTCGCGGGACACCATCACCTGCTGCGGCAGCAGCTGGCGCAGCGCGTCGACCGCGCGCTCGGCCTTGTATTCCTGCCAGAAGGAGAAGCCGCCGTTGATCAGGATGACACCGACGATGGCGACCCCCAATCGCACCATGCCCTGACCGGGATCGAACGTTTCGGCGAGAAACGCCAGCGCTGCGCCCAGCCACAGGATGAGGGCGAAGAAGTGGGTGAACTCGCGGGCAAAGCGTAGCAGCAGATTCTCGCGCCCCACTTCCTCGACGTGATTCGGGCCGAACTCCGCCAGGCGCCGCTGCGCCTCGGCCGCAGTCAACCCCGTGGCGGCCGTATGCAGGCTGGCGAGAGACTGCTCGGCAGTGAGGCTCTGGATGTGCACGGGGAAAGGGGCGGTGTCGTTTGACTGTTCAGCATAGTGCACGGCACCAGATACTGTAGTTTTGCGGCGCCCCGCTCAGCGGTTCTTCATCCGGCCAAAACCAATGGGGGCAGCTTCGGGTTGTTTTCTGGGTCAGGGCATCAGCCGTCATCCTGGCGAAATGGAAAACGACGCTGACCCTGTAAGCTTGATGCTGAAAGCAGCGGCGAACGAAAGCGTGCTTGGTTGGTGAATTCATATTCCAACCGCGCCACGCTTGGCATCCTGGAAGACTTCATGAGGCGCACGGTTGCCGAGTATGTGGACGCAGTTGCAGGGGCAGATTTATCTGGGGTCGGACGCTTTCGTGAAAAAGATGCAGGCGCAGATCGAGAAGAAACCGGCACCGGATGAAATCCCGCGTGCGCAGCGGCGCGCGTTGACACAAGCACTGGCGGATTTTGAGCGGCGCTACGGCCGCAACGAGGCGATGGCGCGCGCGTAT
>JAYVLR010000013.1:0-2992 GCA_043759395.1 Thiobacillaceae bacterium | reverse complement strand
GGCATGACATCAGCAATGCCCACGCGAAACGACGCAATCCTGCCGCCCGCTCCGCCACGCAAAGCCTGCTCCATCTCTGCGCCGACTTCAAAAATCTCGTCGGCATAAGATGCCGCCAGCCGTCCGGTTTCGGTCAACTCCAGCCCGCGTCCGGCGCGCCGGAACAGCGTGGCACCCAATGCGGTTTCAAGCAGGCCAATCTGGCCGCTCAGGGTTTGCGGCGTGAGGCTGAGTTGTTCGCTGGCGCGGGCAATGCTGCCAACGCGGGCAACCTGCCAAAAATAATAGAGTTGTTTGTAGTTCAGCATGGCATCCTGATAGTTCGTAATTACTGAGTTGTTAATCAGTATAAGCCTTATTTTTTCGATGTATTGATGCGCCTATCATGCACCCATGTTTAATACTCTCAAGGAGGCTAAGATGAAAGCTGATATTCAGGCGCATGGATTTTCGGTGACCGAAGGTTTGCGCAGCTACGCCACGCAACGACTGCAATTTGCACTGGATCGCAATGACGGACACATCATGGGTGTGCGAGTACGATTGGCCGACATCAACGGTCCGCGTGGTGGCGTGGACAAGCGCTGCCAGATTGATCTGGTGCTGGCGGGGCAGAACAGCATCGTGGTCGAAGATATCGAAACCGATCTGTATGCCGCCATAGACCGCGCCAGTGACCGTTGTGCCCGCACCCTGGAAAGAAGGCTTGCGCGCATGCGTGAACCTGTGCCTTTCGTAAATCCGGTCGGTGACAGGGTTGACGAATAAAATCCGGAAGATTTTTGAGTGGAGAAAACCATGAAACGACTCGAGCACGGCCTGGAACATTTCATGTTCAACAGCCGCTGGCTGTTGGTGCCTTTTTATCTGGGGCTGGTCGCGGGCATCGCGCTGCTGCTGGTGAAGTTCGTCAAGGCGTTTGTTGCGCTGGTGCCCACGGTCTTCACTGGCGAGAGCGGCGCCGCCCTGCTGGGAATTTTGTCGCTGGTGGACATTACCCTGGTGGCCAACCTGTTGCTGATTATCATTTTTGCCGGGTATGAAAACTTCGTTTCAAAAATCGACACAGGCAACAACGAAGACCGCCCGAGCTGGATGGGGCATGTGAGTTTTTCCGACCTCAAGCTTAAACTCATCGGCTCGATCGTCGCCATTTCCGGGATCGAACTGCTGAAATATTTCATCAACATCAAGGAGGTCGTTGCGTCCGAACACGGCAACCACGAACTGGCCTGGTCGCTGGGTATCCACTTCACCTTGGTGATCTCCGGCGTGCTGTTCGCGCTGATGGACCGCATCGCTGGCACCAGGCACAGCGCTGCCGAGCACTGATTCTCACTTTTTTCAGGAGCACGCAATGAAACGCATTTTTTTATTTCTCGCCACCAATATGGCAATCGTGCTGGTGCTGTCCGTCAGCATGCGCCTTCTGGGCGTGGAGCCTTATCTCACCGCGAACGGCTTGAACCTAAGCTCGCTGCTGGTTTTTGCAGCGGTGATGGGCTTTGGCGGCTCGCTCATTTCGCTGGTGATTTCCAAGTGGATGGCGAAAAAATCCATGGGCGTGCGGGTGATCGAAACACCGTCGAATTCGCAGGAGATCTGGCTGGTAGATACCGTCAAAAAGTATGCGGCTGACGCAGGAATCGGGATGCCGGAAGTCGGCATTTTCGACACCCCAGAAGCCAACGCTTTCGCCACAGGCATGAGCAAAAACAACGCGTTGGTCGCGGTGTCGTCCGGGTTGTTGCAACAGATGTCGAAAGGCGAAGCCGAGGCCGTCATCGGCCACGAAATCGCCCACGTCGCCAACGGCGACATGGTCACGCTGGCGCTGATTCAAGGCGTGGTCAATACCTTTGTCATGTTCCTGTCGCGCGTCATCGGCTACATGGTGGACAAGCTCGTGTTCAAAACGGAGCGCGGCACCGGCCCGGCGTTTTTTGTCACCATGATCATCGCCGAGCTGGTGCTGGGCGTGCTCGCCTCGATCATCGTCATGTGGTTTTCGCGCAAGCGCGAATTCCGCGCCGATATGGGCGGCGCGAGCCTGGCCGGCAAGCAGAACATGATCGGCGCACTGGAGCGTTTGGCCAGCCTGCACCCCGCGCCGCTGCCGGAAAAAATGGCCGCGTTTGGCATTGCCGGTAGCGGTGCTTCCGGCATCAAGCGCCTGTTCATGACCCACCCTCCGCTGGAAGAGCGCATTGCAGCATTGCGTGCGGTGCAATAAGCAGGCGTATTCTTGCTGCTCACGCACCGGATACCCTTATCCTAAAAACGGCAGTTGACCACTCTCTACACTTTGGGATACCGCATGGATGCCGACTTTTTTCCTTCTAAACAAACTCACTATATGGGTGAGTACGCTACGCACCCGCTGGCACGTCCAGTCAAGCGCCTGGCAGTCCGCCCAGATAAAGATAAATCATCGGCGGACGGGTCGCTCTTCCTTGCCTACCCTGGTAGGCTGCGTCATCGCTTCGCACCAGCCACTCGCCTGAACGCACCATCGGGCGCGTCCAACTACGGTTTCTAGGATTATGAACCCTTCCAAAGATCGCAAATTCTCAAGTCTGGCACTCTATGCGCTGGGGGTACTTGAGGCCGTCGGCCTCGTTGTGATCACCTTGGCCACGTTGGTGGCGGGCGTGTTCGAAGTGCGAACCATGGTTGGTGCCGGGACGGTGGGCTTGGCTGACCTGCTGTTGCTGTTCCTGTATCTGGAAATCCTCGCCATGGTGGGGGTGTATTTTCGTTCCGGGCAACTGCCCGTGCGTTTTCCCATCTATATTGCCATCGTGGCGCTGGCGCGCTATCTGGTGCTCGACATGAAAGGCCTCGATGCCTGGCGCATGACGGGTGTGACCGCTTCGATCCTGCTGCTCGCCGTTGCAGTACTGGTGATTCGCTATGGCCACACACGCTTCCCCTACGACGAACATGCCAAGGGTGATGGCGAGGATCAGTCATGAGCATCCATCGACCTCGT
>JAYVLR010000012.1:0-13644 GCA_043759395.1 Thiobacillaceae bacterium | reverse complement strand
CATAGCCCCACAAATCTTGCCGCACGCGGTGGTGCAAACATTCTGCAAACGCTTCGGCCAGGCGGTCGGCCAGCGCCTTGAGCATGATGGACGAGTAGTCGTCGTGGTCGTCGTTGAAGTACTTTTCTTTCTTTTCAGCCCCAATCCCGGCTGTGACGGCAAAAACGCCGATGTAATCGGCTATTTTTGAATCATTGGTGCCGCTAGCCCGGACATTCCTTGCCTGGCTTGCTATCAATTCAGGAGTCAGCGTCTTTGGAGCCACGAAGTCCGACAGGCAGCGGCTGGGCCGCATCACGCCCACGCCGTCCTCGTTGTTCACCGCCGTTTTTTCGGTTTGCTGGCGCAGGCCGTGCCAGGTCATGGCCACCTCGGTGCGGGTCTCATCGGTATAAATTTCGATGTCGTCGTCATTCACCGTGTTGGCCGGGTACAGGCCGATCACGCCATTGGCGGTGAGCCAGCGGCCCTCGCTCAGTTTCTTCAGCATGGCCTGGCCGTCGGCATACACCTTGCCCGCCTCAACACCGACGATTTGATCTTTAAGAATAGCGGGAAAAGGCCCGGCCAGATCCCAGGTCTGGAAGAACGGACCCCAATCGATGAAGCGCGCCAGTTCGGTCAAATTGAAATTCCTGAACACACGACGGCCGATGAACTTCGGTTGGGTCGGTGTGTAGCCTCGCCATGCCAGCTCCGTTCGAGTCGAATTTATTTCCGTTCGCCCCGAGCTTGTCGAAGGGCTCAAGGCTTCGACAGGCTCAGCCCGAACGGGGGTGGGCTCAGCCCGAACGGGGGTGGACTCAGGATGAACGGGAGTGGGTAACCACTTGTTGGCGCGTGCCCGGGCCAGACGCCACATGGGCGTTTGCTTTTTGTTGGCGTGCTGATGCCGTACCCGTTCGTAGTCGGTATTGAGTTCGGCAAGGTAAGTGGCAGCCTGATCGCCCAACAAGCTTTGCGCCACACCCACGCTGCGCGAGGCATCGGGCACATACACCACCGGGCCGTCGTAATGCGGCGCAATCTTGACGGCAGTGTGCACGCGGCTGGTGGTGGCGCCACCAATCATCAGCGGGATTTTGCGGATGCGGAAGTGCTCATCTTTTTGCATCTCGCCCGCGACGTACTGCATTTCTTCCAGGCTGGGCGTGATGAGGCCGCTCAAACCCACAATGTCCGCGCCTTCCACCTTGGCGCGCGCCAGAATCTCATGGCAGGGGACCATCACACCCATGTTGATGACTTCAAAGTTATTGCACTGCAAGACCACGGTGACGATGTTTTTGCCGATGTCGTGCACGTCGCCCTTCACCGTGGCGATGATGATCTTGCCCTTGGTCTTGACGTCTCTGCCTTCGGCTTCATGCAGCAATTTTTCGGCTTCGATATAGGGCAGCAAATGCGCCACCGCCTGCTTCATCACGCGGGCGCTTTTCACCACCTGCGGCAAAAACATCTTGCCCTGACCAAAGAGGTCACCGACCACGTTCATGCCGTCCATCAACGGGCCTTCAATCACATGCAGCGGGCGGCCGCCTTCGGCCTTGATCTCCAGCCAGACTTCTTCAGTGTCCGGCACGATGTGTTCGTTGAAGCCATGCACCAGCGCGTGCGACAGGCGCGCGCGCACAGGCAAGCCGCGCCATTCGTTGCGCTTGCTGTCGTCCTTGGCGCCGCTCTTCGCGGTTTCGGCAACTTCGATCAGGCGCTCGCTGGGGGTGAGCTGCTCCTCGCCCGCCTTATAGACCGGCGTACGGTTGAGCACAACATCTTCTACGCGTTCGCGCAGCGTCGGCTCCAGGTCGTCATAGACACCGACCATGCCGGCGTTCACGATGCCCATGTCCATGCCGGCCTGGAACGCGTGGTACAAAAATACGGTGTGAATCGCTTCGCGCACCGGGTCGTTGCCGCGAAAGCTGAAGCTGACATTCGACACGCCACCCGACACCTTGGCGCCGGGCAGATTCGCCTTGATCCAGCGCGTGGCGTTGATGAAATCGACCGCGTAGTTGTTGTGCTCCTCGATGCCGGTGGCAATGGCGAAGATGTTCGGGTCAAAAATGATGTCCTCGGGCGGGAAGCCGACTTCATCGACCAGCACGCGGTAGGCGCGCTCGCAGATCTCGATCTTGCGCTGGTAGGTATCGGCCTGGCCCTTTTCGTCAAAGGCCATCACCACAGCGGCCGCGCCGTAGCGCTTGAGCAGTTTGGCCTGGTGCATGAAGGGCTCCAGCCCTTCCTTCATCGAAATCGAATTGACGATGCCCTTGCCCTGAATGCATTTCAAGCCCGCCTCGATCACGCTCCATTTGCTGGAGTCAATCATGATCGGCACGCGCGAAATATCCGGTTCCGACGCGATCAACAACAGAAAGCGCACCATCGCGGCCTCGGCATCAAGCATGCCTTCGTCCATGTTGATGTCGATGATCTGCGCGCCGTTTTCCACCTGTTGTCGCGCCACATCCAGCGCACGGTCGTATTCACCGTTCAGGATCAGCCGAGCAAACGCCTTGGAACCTGTGACGTTAGTCCGCTCGCCGACGTTTACAAACAGCGAATCCGCGCCGACGTTGAACGGTTCCAGCCCGGACAGCCGCATCGCTGGCTCAATGGCCGGCGGCACGCGCGGGGCGATGCCTGCCACTGCTTGGGCAATCGCGGCGATGTGCTCGGGCGAACTGCCGCAACAGCCGCCGACGATATTCAGCAGCCCGGCTTTTGCCCATTCGGCGATATGCCCGGCCATCTCAAAGCCGCCCATGTCGTATTCGCCAAACGCATTCGGCAGCCCCGCGTTGGGGTGGGCAGAAATAAAACAGTCGGCTTTGTTCGACAGTTCATTGACGTACTGGCGCAGCAGATCAGGCCCGAGCGCGCAGTTCAGCCCGATCGACAGCGGCTGCGCGTGACGCACTGAATTCCAGAATGCTTCGCCGGTCTGACCAGACAAGGTGCGCCCGGACGCGTCGGTGATCGTGCCGGAAATCATCACCGGCAGACGCAGATTGTGCTGCTCGAAATATTCTTCGATGGCAAACAAAGCAGCTTTGGCGTTGAGCGTGTCGAAAATGGTTTCGACCATCAGAATATCCACGCCGCCCTCGACCAGTCCATCAATGGCTTCCAGGTACGCCACGCGCAACTGGTCGAACGTCACATTGCGAAAGCCGGGGTCGTTCACGTCGGGCGAAATGGTCGCGGTGCGTGAGGTGGGCCCGAGCACGCCCGCGACGAAGCGCGGCTTGTCCGGCGTTTTGGCAGTCCATTCATCCGCAGCTGCACGTGCGGTTTTTGCCGCGGCTACATTCAGCTCGTGTACCAGAAACTCCATGTGGTAATCCGCCATGGAAATCGAGGTTGCGTTAAAGCTGTTGGTCTCCAGAATATCTGCGCCTGCCGCCAGATATTTGCCGTGAATTTCCTGGATGATTTGCGGTTGCGTCAGACACAACAAGTCGTTGTTGCCCTTCAGGTCGTGCGCAAAATCAGCAAAGCGTTCGCCGCGATAATCAGCTTCGCCCAGCTTGTACGACTGGATCATCGTCCCCATTGCGCCGTCCAGAATCAGAATGCGTTGCGCCAGGATAGAGGCAAAGTCAGTGTGGGACATGGCGTAGACGAGTGGGGAAAAGGGCATTATAAAGCGTGCTCCGGAAAGTGGCCTCGGCGCAGACGCAGTCAAGTTTCCGCCGCGAGAACCGGTTATTTTGCAGATCATCATGCCACGTCAAATTTTATTGTTTCTGATGTTCGTCAGCGCGCTATGCGCCGTCCCTGTTTACGCCGATACAGCCGAACAGGTTTCCCGGTATTACGAAGACGCGCTCAAACGCTACCAGAGTCGTGACGATGCCGGCGCCATCATTCAGTTGAAAAACGCGCTCAAGGCAGACAACCGGGTGTTGCCCGCGCTGGTGCTGTTGGTACAGGCGTATTTGCGGCATGGTGAACCGGCTGCGGCTGAGCGGGTGCTGGCCGACACCGAGAAAATGGGGGCGGCGCGCGCGCAGATTGCAACGCTTCAGGCACAGGCCTATCTGGCACAGGGCAAGTCACGCGTGATGCTCGAAAAATTGGGCGCAGATGGCTTACCGCCACAGCCACGCATCGAGATGCTGCTGATGCGCGGCCGGGCGCAGCTCAATCTCAGCCAGCTCGATGCGGCCATGAACTCGGCCAAACTGGCCGGACAACTATTGGGCGGCGCGGTGCGCGCCCTGGCGTTGCAGGCGCGCATCCATCTGAATGCCGGTCGCGCGGAAGATGCGCAATTCGCAGTGCGACAACTGCGTATTATGGCGGCGGGCTGGGCGTGACCTCTTCGGGTGAGGTGATCACTAGCCCGCAACACACGATCGATAATAATGGCGCGATTGAGACGGTTCTGTTTTCGTTTTCCGACGGCGCTAGCGGTATTACCAGCGCAGATAAAGTGAATCTCACCCAGGTATCGTTCGGGTATGTCAGCGGGGATTCCGATTTCAGCGTCTACGCTTACACCGGGTCAAGCGCAGCACCTACACCGGCGGGCGTGAGTTACAGTAACCTGACCACAGTAGCTAATTCCTGGGCGTTGATTGGCTCATACAATGGCGGCGCAGCGGGGCCGTATACCTTCGCTAATTCGGTCTATTCCAGCCACTGGCTGATTGGCGCATACAACGGCATAGGTGGTAGCGGCCTTAGATACCGGTGATGACTATTTCAAAATAGCGAGCGTAACGGGTAACAAGTGCCCGGCCTCGGGAGCACTCCCCGCAGGCTGTGGCGGCGGCGGTGGCTCTGGCGGCGTGCCGGAGCCAGGTTTTTTGCTGCTGGTGGGGATTGGTCTGTTGGGGTTGTCGCGTGTTTCGCGCCGCCCTGCAGCCAGGTAAAACACCTCAGAATAAAAAGCCCCGCCATCGCGGGGCTTTTTTTCGCCTGCATCAAGCTGTTATGCTTCAAGTGAACGCTATGCCATTCACGGAGACAGGTAAATGAAGCAATTGACCCCGAAGGAAGCGCACGATTTTTTGCAACACTGTCCAGAAGCGGTTTTTGTCGATTGCCGTTCGGAGATTGAATACCTGTTTGTCGGGCATCCCACCCGTGCGATCCATATCGCCTGGCAGGATGGCCCGGATTGGGACGTGAACCCGGATTTTCTCGGCCATGCGCGCAAGGCGGCTTCGGTGAATCGTCCGGTGGTGTTGATTTGCCGCTCAGGCCGCCGCTCGGCAGAAGCAGGACGTTATCTGGAAAAATACGGGTTCCCGGAGGTATACAACGTCGAGCACGGCTTTGAAGGCGACATGGACGAAGCGCGCCACCGCTGCACTCAAAACGGCTGGAAGTTTGACGGCTTGCCGTGGGAACAGACCTAGGAGCCGTTAGAGAATAAGCTGTGCTTTTCTGGTTGTTCTGTTATGGCTCCTTATGCCGTGCTCACAATCGGAACGAACAGCTTGTTTTTGAACGATGGCCTGACCGAAAAAGTTAACCGAGCGAGACACCCATCCAGGCACCAATGGAATACGTCGCCAGTCCGGCTGCGCCGCCAATACCCAGCATCCGCAAACCACTTAACACGGCATGGCGGCCAGTAAACAGGCTGAGCGTGGCACCGACTGCGAACAGTCCCAAGCCGGTGAGCGAAATTGAATAGGCCAAGGATTGCCCGTTTGATCCGAACAGGAAGGGCAGCAAAGGCATCGCTGCCCCCGCTGTGAAAGCAACAAATGAGGACAAGGCGGCTGTCCATGGCGAGCCGAGCTCGTCTGGATTCAACCCTAGCTCTTCGCGCGCCAGCGTATCCAGTGCGCGTTCCGGGTCTTGCATCAGGGTGTCGGCTACCCGGCGCGCCTCGTCCGGCTGCATGCCTTTGGCGACGTAAATCAGTGCCAGTTCGGCGGCTTCTTCTTGCGGATATTGATCGAGTTCGTCGCGTTCCAGGCCAATCTGATACTCAAACATTTCGCGTTGCGAGCGTACCGAAACATATTCGCCTGCCGCCATTGAAAACGCTCCGGCCAGCAATCCGGCGACACCCGTCAGCACGATGATCTTGGGGTCGGCAGCGGCACCAGCGATGCCGTAAATCAGCGCGGCGTTGGATACCAAGCCATCGTTTACGCCGAATACGGCGGCGCGCAAGGTGTTGCCGGATGTACCACTTTGATGCCGCTTACCGACATCTTCGATTTTGGTCGGCATCTGATGCGGCAGGCTGGCCGATGCGTACAGCACCATGCCGCGCACTTTCATCGCGGCCAGAATGCTGCGCATGGCGCGCGGCTTGAAGAGGCGCGTCAGCGCGCCGACCATGCGTGTGCGGATATCCGGGCGGAAAATCGTTGGCGCCGGTTCGCCGCGCTTTTGCATTTCCGCGATCCACATCTGCGCCTGATCTTCTGCCGCCGCTGCGAGCTCCAGAAACAGTGCAGCGCGCGGTGTACCTGTTTCGCATTGCGCGACGATTCGATAGAGCCAGGCCGAGCTCATTTCCTCGCGCCACGCATCGCGTGCCTGCCCCGGATTTTTGGATGGTTGAGTATTCATGTCGTCCAAGTGCTTGCTTAATCAGTCAGGCGGAAAGTCGGCGGTATTGAATTGCTTCGGCGATATGGGGCGCGGTGACCGAGGCGCTGCCCGCCAGGTCGGCAATACTGCGCGCGAGTTTGAGTACGCGGTGATAGGCGCGGGCAGAAAGATTGAGGCGGCTGATGGCTTGTTTGAGCAGCGCCTCGCCACTAGCGTCGGCAGCACAGTGCAGATCGATTTCCTTGGTGGACAGGGCGGAATTGGGTTTGCCCTGACGCGCCGTTTGCAGGTCGCGCGCAGCCTGTACACGGCTGCGGATGGCATCGCTGGCCTCACCTGTGGCGGCTTGCGTCAACTCGTTTTCGGGCAAAGCGGGCACTTCAATTTGAATGTCGATGCGATCCAGCAGCGGGCCGGAAATGCGCGCGCGATAACGCGAAACCTGATCCGGCGTGCAGCGGCATTTGTTGTTGCGATGACCAAGATAGCCGCAAGGGCAAGGGTTCATCGCCGCGACGAGCTGAAAGCGCGCTGGAAAATCGGCCTGTCTGGCCGCGCGCGAGATGGTGATGTGGCCGGTTTCCAGCGGTTCGCGCAGCACCTCCAGTACCTGCCGCGAAAATTCGGGCAGCTCGTCCAGAAACAGCACGCCGTGGTGCGCCAGCGAGATTTCGCCGGGGCGCGGATTGCCGCCGCCGCCGACCAGCGCAACCGCCGACGCGGTGTGGTGCGGCGAACGAAACGGGCGGCGCATCCAGTTTTCGGTGCGAAATGCCGTGTTGAGCGATTGCACCGCCGCCGCTTCCAGCGCTTCATCCTCGTTCATCGCCGGGAGGATGCCGGGAAAACGCGCGGCCAGCATGGACTTCCCGGTACCGGGCGGGCCGCTCATCAAAATCGAATGCCCGCCCGCCGCCGCAACTTCAAGTGCGCGCTTGACCGCAGCCTGGCCTTTTACCTCGGAAAAATCCGGGTAGTCCGGCGCGCGAGCAGATACATCGGGCGCGGGTGTGGCCAACGACCCCTGGCCGGAGAGCCATGCGCATACTTCCAGCAAACTGGTTGCGGCAAAGACTTCAGCGCCCGCAGCGAGTTGAGCCTCGATGGCCGAAGGCGCGGGCAAAATCAAATGCCGCTGTGCTGCGCGCGTGGCGAGGGCCATGGCCAGCGCGCCGCGCACCGGGCGCAGTTCACCCGTCAACGCCAACTCGCCTGCAAACTCGCACGAGGCAAATTTGTCTTTGGGAATCTGGCCGGAAGCAGCAAGGATCGCCAGCGCAATCGGCAAATCAAAGCGCCCCGATTCTTTGGGCAAATCGGCTGGCGCGAGATTGACAGTGATGCGCCGCGAGGGGAATTCAAAACGCGCATTTTGAATGGCGGCGCGCACACGGTCGCGCGCCTCTTTGACCTCCGTTTCGGGCAAGCCAACCAGCGTAAAGGCAGGCAAGCCGTTGGCGAGGTGCGCCTCAACCACGACCTCGGGCGCATTCATGCCGGACAGCGCCCGACTTTTTACGACAGCGATCGCCACCTGTTGTTACGATTCGCTGACGGGCTGTTTTTCCAATTGGCTCAGGCGGGCTTCCAGTCGTGCCAGCTTTTCGCGCGTACGTGCCAGCACTTCAGTCTGCACGTCAAACTCTTCGCGGCTCACCATATCCAGCCTGGTCAGCATGGAAGTCACGCCCGCCTTCAGATTATTTTCAAACTCTTTTGTCGGCGATTGCCGCAAGACCTCTCCGAGTTTGCTGGCGATGCCGTTGATAAAGGGTGCGTTGGGGAAGGGGGATTTCGGGTTCATGCAAGCTCCTTGAAGACAGGGGCGAAGTGTAACAAGCGAAAGCTCGATGTGCCGCACAAGCAAGGTGCACTCACGAGGGTGAACGCACCAAAGAAGCGCGTTGTTTATGGAGTGCTATGCAGGGTGTTTATATAACTAATTGATATTGAATTGTAATTTTATTGGCATGGTCTGTGCTTTATGAGTAGTGCAGCACAATTTAACTTTCAATTTTATGGAGAAACGTATGAAGAAACTTGCTTATGTATTGATGTTGGCTGGCATGGTTAGCGTACCTGGCGTAGTGATAGCTGAGGAGGCTAGCCCGCATACTGTTACGGGCAATCTTAATTTTGTGACCGACTATGCGTTCCGTGGTATTTCGCAAACGGATGCTACCCCTGCTATTCAAGGTGGCTTTGATTATGCGCACTCCAGTGGTTTCTATCTGGGCACTTGGGCCTCTAACGTTGATGCCAATTTCTTGGCCGGGGCCAATATCGAGATTGATGTTTACGGCGGATACAACTGGGCGATCACGCCGGATGTGGCGCTGAATGTCGGCTTACTGGAGTATTACTACCCAAGCGGCAGCCTGCCTACAGCAACCGGAAGCGACTCTATCAACACGACAGAAGCATATGCGGGTGTAACTTGGAAATGGATCAATGTTAAATATTCATATTCGCTGACCGACTATTTTGGCCTTAATGCCAACACGGTTGGTGCGCCTCTGGTGACCGGGGATACCGATGGCACGGGTTATCTGGAAGTCAACGCGTCCGTTCCGCTGCCTTATGACATCACCTTGGCGCTTCATTACGGCGATACCGCCATCAAAAACAGTAGTGTTTACGATTATTCAGACTGGAAAATCGGTGTGACCAAACCGATTCTCGGATTCAATGTGGGTGTTGCATACGTGGCAACGGACGTGAATGAAATTTCGCCGGGTGTGCCTGCGTATCCCGGGCATCTCGCTGATGACCGCTGGATTCTTTCCATTGGCAAAACTTTCTAAACCCGCCTGAATCAGGGTGGCTTGCCGCCCTGAATAGTCCACCTTTGGGAGACAACATGAAATTCGTAACGGCAATCATCAAGCCGTTCAAACTCGACGAAGTGCGCGAGGCTTTATCCGCCATTGGCGTAACGGGTTTGACGGTGACAGAAGTAAAAGGATTTGGTCGGCAAAAAGGCCATACCGAGCTGTATCGCGGCGCGGAATATGTGGTCGATTTTTTGCCAAAAGTGAAAATTGAGCTGGGCATCAAGGCCGAGTTGTTGGAGCGCGTCATCGAAGCCATTGAAAAAGCGGCCAACACCGGCAAGATCGGCGACGGCAAGGTTTTCGTGTTTAACCTGGAACAGGTGGTGCGTATCCGTACCGGCGAATCCGGGCCTGAGGCGCTGTGAGGAGATCATGATGAAACTATTTTCGAATAAGACCTTCGCTTCGCTAGGCTTGGTGTTGGCGTTGCTATCCCCGGGATTGACGCAGGCCGAAGATGCGCCTGCCGCAGCACCGGTGGCTGAAGCGGCTGCGCCTGCTGCCATGCCAGAAACGGCTGCGATGCCCGAGGCCGCGCCGGTAGCGGCGGCGGCTCCGGCTGAAGTTGCGGCACCCGCCGTAGCTGCACCCTCGCCAAACAAGGGTGATACATCCTGGATGCTGGTATCAACGCTGCTTGTCATCATGATGTCGATACCGGGATTGGCGCTGTTTTATGGCGGTCTGGTGCGCAGCAAAAACATGCTATCGATGCTGATGCAGGTGTTTGCGATTTTTGCGCTGATTACCGTGCTGTGGGCGATCTACGGTTACTCGCTGGCCTTTACCCCGGGCAACGCGTTCTTTGGTGGCTTTGACCGGCTCTTCCTCAAAGGCATCTTTGATCCGATGACCGGCAGTGTTGCTAACGCGGCAACCTTCAGTAAAGGCGTGGTGATTCCCGAGTTTGCCTTTGTCGCCTTCCAGGCCACGTTTGCCGCCATTACCGTCGCGCTTACCGTCGGTGCTTTTGCCGAACGGATGAAGTTCTCGGCGGTGCTGGTGTTCGCCGTGCTGTGGTTCACCTTTGCCTACATTCCGATGGCGCACATGGTCTGGTTCTGGCCTGGTCCGGATGCGTTTACTGATGCGAAAGCAGCAGCGGATGCGGTTGCGGCGTCGGGCTGGCTGTTCCAGAAAGGCGCGCTCGACTTTGCAGGCGGCACCGTGGTGCATATCAACGCGGGTATCGCCGGACTGGTCGGTGCCTATGTGGTGGGCAAGCGGATCGGCCATGGCCGCGAGGCGTTTACGCCGCACAGCCTGACCATGACCATGATCGGTGCATCCATGTTGTGGGTGGGCTGGTTTGGATTCAATGCGGGTTCGGCGCTGGAAGCGGGCGGTACGGCAACCCTGGCGTTCATCAACACGCTGAATGCAACGGCTGCTGCCGCACTGACCTGGACACTGGCTGAATGGCTGCTCAAAGGCAAACCTTCCATGCTGGGTGCTGTATCCGGCGCGGTTGCCGGTCTGGTTGCCATTACCCCGGCTTGTGGTTGGGTGGGTGTAGGCGGTGCCCTGGCCATCGGCGCGCTCTCGGGCGTTGTCTGCCTCTGGGGCGTGACGGGTCTGAAAAAACTGCTGGGTGCAGACGATGCGCTCGACGTATTCGGCATTCATGGTGTGGGCGGTATTCTGGGCGCACTGTTGACCGGCGTGTTCAACACCTGGTCATTGGGCGGCACCGGCATCGTTGATTACGTCAACAACAAAGTCATCGATACCGAAATTGGCGCACAAGTCTGGATTCAGGCGCAGGCCGTGCTGACTGCGCTGGTGTGGTCCGGTGTCGTCGCCTTCATCGTGTTCAAGCTGATCGACATGACCATGGGTCTGCGTGTACCTGAAGATCAGGAACGCGAAGGTCTGGACGTCGCCAGCCACGGCGAACGCGCTTACAACATGTAATTCTCTCCTTTCTCCGAGGAAGTGTTAGGGCACCTTCGGGTGCCCATTTTTTTGCCCGTTTCGCTGCCCGCCTCATGCTGCACTTTGTTAATTGTCCGGCTTTTCGGTACTCTTCGGCTTGATTCAAACTCTATTGGCAATCATGCATTTCAGTCCTGATACTTTTCGCGCGTGGCAGCACAAGCGCATTACCTTGCTTGGCATGTCTGGCGTGGGTAAAACCCATATTGCAAGCATGTTGCGCGCGCATGACTGGTTTCATTTCTCTGGCGACTACCGCATCGGCACGCGTTATCTGGACGAGCCGATTCTGGATCTGGTCAAGCAGCAGGCGATGCAGACGCCTTTTCTGCGGGATTTGCTGCGGCGCGACTGGATCGACATCAAGAACAACATCAAGGTGCACGACCTGGGACCGGTGCTGTCTTTTATCGGCAAGCTGGGCGGGCCCGAATGGGGCGGGCTGTCGCTGGAAGAGTTCGGCCGCCGCCAGGCCTTGTATCGCGAAGGCGAAATTGCGGCGATGAAAGATGTGCCGCAATTCATCCGCAAAGGCCGCGAGATTTATGGCTATCCGCATTTTGTGAATGACGTTGGCGGCAGCCTGTGCGAGCTGGACGAGCCCGGCGTGGTGGAGTTGCTGGCGGAGCACACTTTGATTCTCTACATCCAGACCACCACGCGCGAAGAGGAAGATACGCTGATTCGCCGCGCCCAGTCCGACCCCAAGCCGCTCTATTATCGCCCGGCGTTTCTGGCTGAAAATCTGCCGCTGTATTTGCAGGAAAAAAAACTGGACTATGTGGCCGGGATCGAGCCGAATGATTTCACCCGCTGGATTTTTCCGCGCTTGTTCCATTCGCGCATCCCGCGTTACGAAGCCATCGCTGAGCCGCACGGCTATACCGTGACTTCGCAGGAAGTCACACAGATCAAGAACGAGCGCGATTTTCTGGCCTTGGTGGAAAGTGCAATAGCCAGAAAAGCGTCAGGGGTGAGGAGTGAGCACCCTGAAGGGCATAAAGAGTTGGGGGGGGGCGAATGCCGCTAGTCGCGCATAACCGCCTGCCCACGTTCGAGCGTCTGCGCCAGGATGGCATGGTGGTGCATACCACCGAGCGCGCCGCCAATCAGGAAATCCGCGAGCTGCATGTGGGTCTGTTGAACATGATGCCGGACGCAGCGCTGGAAGCGACCGAGCGGCAGTTTTTTCGGTTGGTCGGCGAATCCAACCCGATCGCGCAGTTTTATGTGCATCCTTTTACTTTGTCGGCCTTGCCGCGCGGTGAGGCGGCGCGCGCGCATATCGCGCAGTTTTACGAATCGTTCGATTCGCTCCGCGCGGCGGGGCTGGATGCGCTCATCATCACCGGTGCCAACGTCACCCACGCCAATCTCGCGGACGAGCCATTCTGGCAACCGCTGATCGAAGTGATCGACTGGGCCTGGGACAACGTTACCTCGACTTTGTGTTCGTGCCTCGCCACTCACGCCGTGATGCAGTTCCGCCACCAGCAGAAGCGGATCAAGCAGGCCGGCAAAATATGGGGCGTGTTCCCGCACCGCGTTGTCGCTAAAACGCATCCGCTGGTGAAGGATGTGAACACGCGTTTTGACGTGCCGCATTCGCGCTGGAACGATGTCTCGCGCGCGCAGTTCGAGCAGGCCGGAGTGCGCGTTCTGGTTGAGTCCGAAGCGGCAGGCGTGCACCTGGCAGTGAGTCACGACGGCTTGCGTACCGTGTTTTTCCAGGGGCATCCCGAGTACGACACGGTGTCCCTGTTAAAAGAATACAAGCGCGACCTGCAATTGGCCACACAGGGAAAATTGCCCGAATGGCCACCGTTTCCGCTGGGCTATTTCAACGCCTGCGCGCAAGCGCTGCTGGAGGAATATGCCCATCGCGTGCAGGCGGGCGAAGCGCTCGCTTTCCCTGAGTCGCTGCTGTTGCCGCAACTAGACAACACCTGGCACGACACCGCTGAGGCCGTCATCGGCAACTGGGTGGGCTGCGTGTATCAGGTCACCCACGGCGAGCGCCATTTGCCGTTCATGCCGGGGATCAATCCGGACAATCCATTGGGGTTGAGCTTTTGAACCGTGCCGGTCTCGCGCTGGATGCTGCACAAACAACCGTGCTGGCGAGTGGCGACTGGGTCGTTCACAACCCGGACATGGTGATGCCACCCGCTCGACCGGCGGGCAATTTTACGGTGCTGGATGGCGGTGGCCTCACCGCGCTGGATACCGCAGGCGCATGGAAGTTGCTGGATGTGCTTTCTGCGGGCGACGTGCCGCCGCTGGAATTCCGCAATTTCAAGCCGCAGCATTTGTCCATCTTGCGCCTGGTTGCGCAACACTTTGCAGT
>JAYVLR010000011.1:0-12372 GCA_043759395.1 Thiobacillaceae bacterium | reverse complement strand
CCGCGTTTGGTCAGGATTTTTTGATCGGATTCCTTACCCTGCTGCGAGGATTGCGCAACTGCAACGGCACCTAATCCTTGCGCTTGGGCTGAGCAGTTGACCGCACCTCCCGCCGAATTCAGAAACGCGCCTGCCGCATTGCCATATAACATGCTCTGCGCTTCATCTGCGCGCATGTAATTCATAGAAATATATTCGGTCACCATCGGTTCCAGGTCGACAATCTGGGCTTTGGACTCGTACTCCAATTTTTCCTTGGTCAGCAATTCATCCTTAGGCGCGATCCATACCACGTTGCCGTTCTGGCGTTTATCCAGGCCTTTGGTCTGCATGATAAGTTCGAGCGCCTGATCCCAGGGCACGTCCTTCAGGCGCAGGGTCAGGTTGCCGGTGACGGTGTCGCTGGCGATGATGTTCATGCCGGTGAAGTCGGCGATGACTTGCAGCACGGAGCGCACTTCAACGTTCTGAAAATTGAGCGAAAGTTTTTCGCCCACGTATTTGGTTTTGCCGTCAGCCGTTTTCTTTTGTGCGTCGGTGGAGGGTTTGACTTCGACGATGAAGCTATTGTCGGTTTGATACGCGGAATATTCCCAGCCACCTTTAGGCTGGATCACCATGCGGGTATTGTCCCCTAGGGTATAGGCTTCAACCATCTGTACCGGGGTGCCAAAATCGGCCACGTCGAGCCGACGCTGGAGAGCTTTGGGGATATCTGTGCCGATAAAGTCCACTACCAGTCCATTGGCCTGTTGGCGGATGTTGATTCCGGCTTGCGCGTCGGACAGGGTGGTGACGATACGCGCCTCACCCGCTGCGCCGCGTCGAAAATCGACATCGCGAATGGTGTGGCGTGCGCCTCCCGGCGCGCCTTCGGCAAAACGTGGCGTGGCGTTGACGGGGGCAGCGGTAGCGCCGGCATCCCCAAGCGACACCAGCAGGGTTTTGCCGTCCACGGTGGCCTCATACGCGGCGGCCTTGTTCAGGTTCAGCACCAAACGTGTCCGCGTGCCGGCTTGCACCACGTTGACGCTGGTGAGCGGCCCAAGATTGGCATCGACGGTATTTTTGCCCAGGGCATTACTGGTGTCGGGCAAGTCCAACGCGATGCGCGGCGGATTGCCGACGGTGAACCCGGCAGGCACGGCACTCAGCGCATTTTTTAAATTGATACGCACCACCACTTTACCGCCCGGCAAAGTCGTGGTTTCAACGCTTTGTACTGCATTTGCAGTCGGCGGCGTATCGGCGGCCTGTACAGAAGCTGTCTGTACTGAGGCTAACGCCAATCCAGCGAGGAGCGACAGGCCAAGCAGATGGCGGGAAATTTTCTGGGTAAGAGTCGGCAGTGCGTTCATATCGGCCTCGTTCATTCTTGCAAAGTTAAGGTGCTGGTGCGCTCGGACCAATCGCCGCCGCTATCCTGGACAATTTCGCGCAGCGTCACGCTGCTATCGGTAATCTGGGTAATCATGCCGAAGTTCTGCCCGACATAATTGCCCTTGTGTACGTGATAAATGGCTTTGTCGGGTGTTTGAATCACCACATGGCGCTGGCCTTTATTGGACAGGGCACCAACCATTTTGAGTGTTTCCAGCGAAAACGCTTCGAGCGGCTCCTTGGGGCGCATCAGATCCGGTTGCAAGCCGCCGCCACCGCCGCCTATCGCCAGCTTGCGCGGCTTGAACGGGTCAGGCAGGTCGAAGGCAGCATAGGCAAAAGGCTCATACGCGCGCACTTGCGGTAGTGGCTCGATTTTGCCCTGCATATCGCGGCCCGCATCGGCGACAAATTTTTCCAGGTCTTCCATGCCGCTGCCACTGCAACCCGACAACCCGAGGATGAGCGTAGTCAATATCAGGCGCTTCATTTCTTCGGCTCCTTACTCTTGTCTTTGGCTTTTTTCTGCGCGATCACTTCTTCATCATCCAGATAGCGATACGTTTTAACGGTTGCGTCCATGTTCAGCACACCATCCTTGGCCGGCTCCATCGAAATGTCCTGCAAGGTGACAATGCGCGACAACTTCGACACATCGCTGACAAACGCGGCGACATCGTGATAGCCGCCCGTGACTTTGACCTTGATCGGTGTCTCCGCATAAAACTCGGACACGGTTTCGGCTTCGGGTTTGAACAACTCAAACTGCAAGCCGCGCCCTAAACCTGCCTGGTTCACATCGGTAATCAGCGCGTCCATTTCCTGCTTGTTCGGCAATTGCTTGAGCAAAGCGCCAAACGCCTGATTGATGTCGACCAGTTGCTTTTTATAGGCCTCAAGGTTGATTGCCTGCGTTTTTTTGGTGGTAAATGCGGCTCTGAGCTCGGTTTCTTTCAGCTTGGCGGTACCCAGCGTTTCCATCCCGCCGCGCCAGTCGAACCACCAGCCCAGCCCCACAATCAGCACAAACAACACAGCCAATGCGCCCAGCTTGGTAGGCAACGGCCAGTCGGCCAGCGTCTTGAGATCCAGCTTGTTCAGATCGTCGAGGGTCATGCCTTGCCCCCTTTCCTGTTTTCTTCAGCATGTTGGCGGGTTTGCCTGACCGACAGCACAAACTCGTTCGCACGCAAATTGTTGACTGTGGCGGCCTTGATTTCAACCAAGCTGGGCTTCTCGAACCAGGGTGATTCTTCCAGGCTGCGCATCAGAGTCGATACGCGCGCGCTGGACTGTGTGTAACCGCCAATATTGACCGTATCGCCCGTCTGCTTGAATGACTTCAGATACAACCCGTCCGGCAGAAGCCGGATCATCTGGTCAAACAAATGCACGACCTCGGTACGGTTGGACTGCAAGGTCTCGACCACTTGCTTCCGCTCCAGCAGCGCTTGCGTCTGTTCCCGGATTTTTTTGATTTCGCCAATCTCGGTATCCAGTTTGGCGATTTGCTGGGTGAGATAGGCGTTACGCGCCTCCTGGCTCGATTGCCGGGCGGCGATCACGCCGTGGCCAAAAGCAAAGGCTGCAACGCCCGCTGCAATGGTCATGGCGAAGAGGGTGTTGAACTGGCGCCGCCGCGCGGCACGCTTGAGTTCACGATGGGGAAGAAGGTTAATGCGGATCATTTGGGTTAAGCCTCCGCCGAGTCAAAGCGCCGCATGGCAAGGCCACACGCGACAAACAGTGAAGGCGCATCCAGCGCGAGCTGTTGCGGGCGGACTTTAGCTCCAATAGACATGTTGGCAAAGGGATTCACCACCATGCTCGGGATGCTTGTGCGCTGACCCACCACTTCATCGATTCCTGCAATCATCGCCCCGCCGCCCGCCAGCAGAATCTGGTCAACTTTTCGATATTGAGTCGAGGAGGTAAATAGCTGCAAGGCACGACCGATTTCCATCGCCAGCGTTTCGCTGTAGGGTTGCAGCACTTCGGTCTCGTAATTTTCGGGCAGCGAACCTCGGCGCTTGGCTTTCTCGGCTTCCTCGCTGGTCATGCCGTAGCGGCGTGAAATTTCGTTATTGAGCTGGCTGCCGCCGAAACCATGTTCACGCAGATAAACCGATTCGTTATTGTGCAGCACATTGATATGCATGTTCTGCGCACCAATATCGATCACGGCGACCGTCTGTTCAGCACCCTTGTTGGGCAATAAATAGGCAAGGTTCTCAAACGCGGCCTGGCTGGCGTAAGACTCGACATCCATAATCAACGCCTTGAGTCCGGCCGCTTCTACTACGGCAACGCGATCCTCGACCTTTTCTTTGCGTGCGGCAGCCAGAAGCACCTGGACATCATCCGGGTTCCCGGGCGATGGCCCGAGTACCTGGAAGTCCAGGTTCACCTCGTCCAGCGGAAAGGGAATAACCTGATTGGCCTCAGTTTCGACCTGATTCTCCAGATCCACGCCTGTCAGACTGGCGGGAGCCAGAATTTTTTTGGTGATGACGGCGGAGGCCGGTAAAGCCAGCGCCACATTCTTGACGCGCGTACCCATTTGCTTCCAGGCACTTCGCAGCGCTTCCGCAACTTGATCGAAGTTCGTGATATTGCCGTCGGTCACCGCATCTTTGGGCAATGGCTCAATCACATAACGCTCCACCCGCATCAGCCCCTTGCCAGCATCGGACAACTCCAGCAGCTTGACGGAGGTAGTGCTGATATCGAGCCCCAATATGGGCAGACTCTTTGCCGACAACCAATCCAGATTAATATTCAGTCCCAAGAGTTTTCCTTTACACGCTGTTTTTCATTAAACATCTGTGGGTTGGCGTTTTTTCTTTCAGCAGTTTGGCAAATGCTAGCAACAACGCACAGTTTTTAACAGTGATTTTCCAGTTATCTATCGGGAGTTGCACACATGTGTCCAATTTCCAACACCACTAACGCCTATAATCGCTGGAAACTTTAGCGTTATTTGAAAGAAACTCGCATGTTCTCCAAATGGTGGCATTACCTACTGGCTTTGGGTCTCGGTGTAGGCGTGGTGGGTACAGCTCTGGCCGGCCTGGCCGCCGCGCTGATTTATCCCAATCTTCCGCCGCTGGAGGCTTTGACCGATTACAAACCCAAACAACCCTTGCGTATCTATACTGCCGATGGTGCCTTGATTGCGGAGTTTGGGGAAGAGCGGCGCGCCTTCGTCGCCATCGGCCAAGTGCCTGCCTATATGAAACAAGCCATCATTGCGGCTGAAGACGAACGCTTCTACCGGCACGGGGGGGTGGACACGCTGGGTATATTGCGCGCCGCTGGTGCTAACTTGCTATCGGGCGGTGCCAAGGAAGGCGCTTCGACTATTACGATGCAGGTGGCGCGTAATTTTTTCCTGTCCAACGAAAAAACCTTCACACGCAAATTGTCCGAAGTGATGCTGGCGATGAAAATCGAGCATAGCCTCTCCAAGGATAAAATTCTTGAGTTGTATCTGAATCAAATTTACCTGGGGCAGCGTGCTTACGGATTTGAGGCGGCAGCACGCACTTACTTCGGTCGCCCATTGAAGGAATTAAGCCTGGCCGAATTCGCGATGCTGGCCGGATTGCCAAAAGCGCCGTCAAAATACAACCCCGTGGTGAATTTCCCCCGTGCAAAAGCGCGGCAGCAGTATGTGCTGGGGCGGATGCGCACACTCAAGTTCATTACTGAAGCCGGGTATCAGGCGGCGGTTGACCAGAAATTAACGATACGCCAGGCACGGCAGTCCGTTGACGTGGTAGCCGATTATGCCGCCGAGATGGTGCGCCAGACTTTGTTTGAAAAATACGGCGAGACCATTTACAACTCGGGTTACAAGGCGACCACAACCTTGTTGCGCGACCATCAAGCCGCAGCCGACCGCGCGCTATGGCGCGGCGTTGCAGACTACGACCAGCGTCACGGTTATCGCGGTCCGGAAAAACAGATCAGTCTGCCAACCGACCCGGCAGAGCGGAATACGGCAATAACTGATGCACTGGACGACCTGGGGCCAGTCAATGACATGATGCCAGCGGTGGTGCTGGATGTCGGCGTCAAACTTATTCGCGCCCAGTTCCGCGATGGAACCCGGGTTGATATCGGCGGCACATCGCTTGGCTGGCTGGCGGGCTGGGTTGCGAAGTCCAAAGGGCGCGCGCTCACCAGCGGTTCGGTTATCCGGCTGCAAGCTGTGGCAGGCAGCAAACAATGGCGGCTGACGCAGTTACCCGAGGTCGAAGCCGCATTCGTCGCGATCAATCCACAGAACGGTGCCATTACGGCTCTGGTGGGCGGATTCGATTTTAATCGCAACAAATTCAATCACGTCACTCAGGCCTGGCGCCAACCGGGTTCCAGTTTCAAGCCTTTTATTTACTCCGCCGCGCTGGATAAAGGCTACACCCCGGCAACCGTGATTGAGGACGCGCCGCTCACCTTGACCGCAGATGAAGCGGGCGGCACCGCATGGGAACCCAAAAATTATGACGGGAATTACAGTGGCCCGGTGCGGATGCGCACCGCACTGACCAAGTCGCTCAACCTGGTGTCGATCCGCATTCTTCAAGCGATCGGACCTTATTACGCGCGCGACTACATCCGTCGTTTCGGTTTTGACCCTGCGCGCCACCCGCCATATCTGACGATGGCGCTCGGCGCTGGCAGCGTCACGCCGCTGCAAATGGCCTCGGCCTACGGCGTCTTTGCCAATGGTGGCTATGGCGTCAAACCTTATTTGATCGAAAAAGTGTATGACGGCAATAATCAGTTGCTGATGCAGGCCGCCCCCCAGAAAGTCGGCGTGAATGCGCCGCGTGTCATTGACCCGCGCAATGCATTTTTAATGACCAACATGATGCAGGACGTTGTGCGCTATGGCACTGCCGCGCGCGCAGGTCAACTCGGGCGCAGCGATATCGCTGGTAAAACCGGCACCACTAACGATGCGCGTGATGGCTGGTTTGCGGGCTATAGCCCCGCAGTGGTTGCAATCACCTGGCTGGGGTTCGATCAGCCCCGTTCGCTGGGCAGCGGAGAAACCGGCGCTCAAGCGGCGTTGCCGATCTGGATAAATTTCATGGCGGAGGCGCTCAAACGTCTGCCGCAAACCGGGTTCCCGATACCCAGCGGCATCGTCGCCACCACCATCGACCCGAAGACCGGACGGCCTTCGGGCGGCGGCGATGGGGTCGAAGCCCAGCCCGGCTTGACCGAATATTTTTATCAGGAAAACATCCCTGCGGCAGGCGCGCCAGCGACTGAAGGCTCATTGTGGAGCCAAGACCCTGCGGCAGCTGGCATCGTGCCATGAAGCGCCCCAACATGCGGCGGCGCATCGCCCATGCGGCAGCACGCCTGTTAGCCACGGAGGGCAGCCAGGATTATGGCAGCGCCAAGCGCAAAGCCGCCCGCCAACTCGGTGCGCCCGACAGCCAGAATTTGCCCGACAATCACGAAATTGAAGAAGCCCTGCGCGACTACCAGGCGCTCTATCAATCCGAAGAAACCCGTAACCGGCTGGCCTTGCTAAGGCAAGTTGCGATTGAATACATGGAACAATTATCAGTCTACGACCCGCACCTCACTGGCTCCGTGTTGAATGGGACAGCCAGCAAGCACTCCGATATCAATCTGCAACTTTTTACTGACGATGAAAAAGAACTGGAATTCCTGCTCATGCGTTTGCCCCACCCCTATCGGGCAGGCGAGCATCGCAGCAGCGAACCTGGCGGCGCGGTATTTCCGCGTTTTTCAGTGGATGACCCGCGTGCTACCGTTGATATTACGGTTTACCCGGCCAACGAATTACGCCGCCTCAAACGCTTTCAGGCGGACGGCAGTCCACGCCGCCTACGTTTGCGGCCATTCGCAGATTTACCTCAAAGTCCCAAAGTAACGATGCCAGCTGACCATTATTCGCCTACAGACTAGCTGGCACAAAAGATGCTGGCTCAGTGTAAATCCCGACATTTCATAAACTCATTGGCTAAATAAACGTGATCCGCTTTTTTCGGCACTATGTGCCGCTCAACCTCTTGTTGCTGATTCTGATTGAGGCCTTGATGTTCGGCGCCGCAGTCTATGGCGGCGTTGCCGCACGATTTTCTGACGGCGGAACCATCCCGACCGACCTGCAACCCCTCCTGCCCAAGGCGATTACGTTCAGCGTCGTCATGTCAGCGCTGATGACGGCAGGCGGCTTATATGATCTGGAGTCGCATGGCGGCATGCGCGACCTGCTTACCCGCATGGGTCTGAGCTTCGGCCTCGGGCTGGTGGCGATGAGTCTGCTGTTTTATTTCTTCCCGGTGTTGCTGCTCGGGCGCGGAGCCTTTCTCATCTCCTTTGGCCTGGCCTTGACCGGGATTTTGACCAGTCGACTGTTGTTCAACCGCTGGGCGCGCATAGGCGTGCTTAAAACACGCGTGCTGGTGCTGGGAACCGGCAGCCGTGCGGCACATGTCGAGACCATACTTGCCCGGCGCGGTACGGCCAGCAATGTTCAGGTCATCGGCTATCTGCCGATGGAGGGGAGTCAGCATTTCATCGATCATAGTCGTATTCTCGACACCGACGAGCCGCTCCCGGCCTTGGTCGCACGACTGCAAATTGATCAAATCATCCTGGCCATTCGCGACCGTCGCGACGGCGGAATGCCGGTCAACGCACTGCTCGAATGCAAAATGCGCGGGGTGCGGATCATGGAGCTTTCAAACTTTTTTGAACGCGAAAACGGCCATTTACAAATCGACTCAATGAATGCCAGCTGGCTGATTCTGGCGGAGGGCTTTCATCAAGGCATGCTGCGCGATACGGTCAAACGTTTGTTTGACCTTGTGGTCAGCATTGCGATGCTGGCTTGCACCTTGCCCGTCATGGCCGTGACGGCATTGCTGATCAAGCTGGAAAGCCCGGGCTCCGTACTGTATCGCCAGGAACGCGTCGGCCAGGACGGCAAACCTTTTACGATCCTGAAGTTTCGCAGCATGTGTAAAAACGCGGAGCGCGATGGCAAACCGCGCTGGGCCAGCCAGAACGACAGCCGGATTACCCTGGTGGGGCGCTGCATCCGGCGCACCCGCATCGACGAACTGCCGCAGATTTTCAATGTTTTTTTTGGCGACATGAGTTTTGTCGGCCCGCGTCCTGAGCGCCCTTATTTTGTTGACGACCTGAGCCATGAAATCCCGTATTACGGCGTACGCCATACGGTCAAGCCCGGGATTACCGGATGGGCGCAAGTCCGCTATGCCTACGGATCAAGCATCAACGACGCATTGAACAAGCTGCAATACGACTTGTACTACGTCAAAAACCATAGCCTGTTCCTCGATCTGATGATCCTCTTCCAGACCGTGCAAGTCGTGTTGTGGGGGAAGGGCGCACGCTAATTCTTATGCCCACCACCCTTTCCAATCTGGCAGCGGTGGGCTACGGCCTCGCTGCCCTGGCCTATCTGGCACTCTCGATCCTGATCATTGCCAACTGGCACCAACGTTCGCAGGCGCGGCTCCTGGTCACGGCCAGCGCGTTAACCGCCTTGTGGGCAGCGGTGGAGGCGGTCAGCGCGCTCCATCGCGGCCCCAGCTTGCTCGGCTTGCTATTCGAAGTTGGCCGCAGCAGCGCCTGGCTGGCATTGTTGCTGTATATCCTGCGCCTGCGGCTCACTCCCGCACCTGCGCCTTTGCGGCTCCTGCAAAGCGCGACCGTCGGCCTGGCCGCCGTTCTGCTGCTGGTCTTGATCGCACCGCTTCTGCTGCACAGTGTGGCGGCTCCCGCAGTCTGGATCATCCATACCGGCCTCATCTGCCTGGCAGTACTGGGACTGGTTGCTGTTGAACAGGTCTACCGCAGCACGCGGCTCGAAGACCGCTGGGCGATCAAGTTCCTGTGCCTGGGTCTGGGTGGACTGTTTGTGTTCGATTTTTATCTCTATGCCAACGGCGCGCTCTTCCATGCCATTGACAGCGAAGCGTGGGGGGCACGCGGCTACATCCTTGCCTTGATCGCGCCGTTGATTGCCGTCTCGGCCGCGCGCAACCCGCAATGGTCGGTTCCCGTCGGGCTGTCCCGCAATATGGCCTTCAATACAGTCAGCCTGTTCGGTGCGGGCATCTATTTGTTACTGATGGCGGGCGCGGGTTATTACCTGCGGCTGTTCGGCGGCAACTGGGGCAATGTGATTCAGGCTGTATTCATTTTTTCAGCGTTGTTGTTGTTAGTGCTGATCCTGTTTTCGGGCACCCTGCGTGCGCGTCTACGGGTATCCCTCTCCAAACATTTCTTCAGTTATCGTTATGACTACCGTGAAGAATGGCTGAAATTTACCCGCACATTGTCCAGCGGCGCGCCTGGTGAACTGATGGGTGAACATGCTATTGAATCGCTCGCACAGCTGGTAAAAAGTCCCGGCGGTGCCCTCTGGATCAAGGAAGACACCATCGGATACCAACGCAGCGCACACTGGAACTGGTCCGAAATAGCGGGTCAGGAAGCGGTTGATTCATTATTTATAAAATGGCTGACGCAGAAGCAATGGGTCATCGATTTGAACGAAGTGAAGCACCATGGCGAGCGTTATCCAGCGCTTGTATTGCCGACCTGGCTTCTACAGACAAGCGCCGCCTGGTTGATTATTCCCTTGATGCAACATGACGAAATGCTCGGCTTTATCGTCTTGAAACCTTCGCTTGGCAACGTCAGTTATAACTGGGAGGTCGGTGATTTGCTCAAAGTCGCCGCGCGCCAGGCGACAACGCATCTCGCCCAGATGCGCACCTCGAATGCGCTTATCGTGGCGCGCCAGTTCGAGTCCTTCAACCGGACGACCACTTTTATCATTCACGACCTTAAAAACCTGGTGGCGCAACTTTCCCTGTTGCTGTCCAATGCCGAAAAACACAAACACAACCCGGAATTTCAGGCCGACATGCTGGGAACCGTCGAGAACGCGGTCGCGCGAATGAACAAGGTATTGGCGCAATTACTGCGCGGCAAGGAAAATAATGCGGCACGTCCGGTTTCGCTGGCGGATGTGCTGGCCGACGCGGCCGCCAGCAAAAGTGCGTTCAAATTGCAGCCGACGCTTGATCTGCCCCCGCAGGCGATCCGGGTGCTCGCCGACAAAGAACGTCTCACACGGGCTATTGGGCATATCCTGCAAAATGCATTGGAGGCTACGCCGCAGACCGGAACTGTTTCGGTATCAACGCACGCCGAAGGCGGCATGATCACCATCGACATCCGTGATAATGGCATGGGCATGGACGAGACTTTCATCCGCAACCGGCTGTTTCAGCCATTCAATTCCACCAAGGGCGCGGGGATGGGAATCGGAGCCTACGAAGCGCGCGAAACGCTGCGTTCGCTAGGTGGAAATATCGAGGTGGAAAGTGCGCCCGGCGCGGGAACATTGTTCCGCCTTACACTGCCGGTTGAAAATTCAAGTGATAACAATAACAGGGTGCACGCATGAGCGATGTCATACACAAATTATTAGTCGTTGAAGATGACGCGGGCTTGCAAAAACAGCTCAAGTGGAGCCTGGATGACTATGAGGTGCTCGTTGCGGATGACCGCGAGGCGGCCATTACTCAACTGCGCCGCCATGAGCCTGCCGTGATTTTACTTGACCTGGGTCTTCCGCCTGATGCCGACGGTGCCACCGAAGGACTGGCTACGCTACAACAGATTCTCGCCTTGGCTCCTTTGACCAAGGTTATTGTGGTGACCGGCAACCTTGAGCGCAGCATCGCGGTTAAAGCGATCAGCCTTGGTGCCTACGATTTTTTCCACAAGCCGTTCGAGCCAGACACCTTGAAACTGATGATCACGCGCGCCCTCCATGTGCATGCGCTCGAGGTCGAAAACCGCAAGCTTGCCTTGGCGCAAGGCCGCTCCGCGTTGCAAGGCCTGATTACCGCCAGCGACATCATGCTCAAAGTCTGCCGCACCGTCGAAAAAGTCGCACCGGTTAACGCCACCGTATTACTGCTGGGCGAATCGGGTACGGGCAAAGAAGTGCTGGCGCGCGCCGTGCATGAGCTCTCGCCGCGCGTGAACAAGCGCTTTGTCGCGATTAACTGCGCGGCCATTCCGGACACCTTGCTGGAATCCGAATTATTTGGCTACGAAAAAGGCGCCTTCACCGGCGCATCCAAGCAGACGCTGGGGAAAATTGAATATGCCAGCGAAGGCACGCTGTTTCTGGACGAAATCGGAGATTTGCCGCTACCGCTGCAATCCAAGCTATTGCGTTTTCTGCAGGAGCGGGTGATCGAGCGTCTGGGTGGGCGCGGCGAAATCGCGGTTGACGTGCGCGTCGTCTGCGCTACGCACCGGGACTTATCCGGCATGATCCGTGATGGCAGCTTTCGCGAAGACTTGTACTACCGGCTATCCGAAATTTCGATCAACATTCCGCCGCTGCGTGAACGCCTGGGCGACCCGGTATTACTGGCGCAAGCTTTTCTTGAGCGCTATGTTGCAGAGCAGTCCCGCAATCTCAAGGGATTTAGCGCCGATGCGCTGGCCGCAATCGAAGCGCACCCTTGGCCGGGCAATGTGCGGGAGATGGAAAACCTGATTAAACGCGCTGTCATCATGGCTGAAAATGGCCACATCACCGCCGCTGACCTCGGGCTGGAACCGGCAGGAATTGAAGCCCTTCCATTTAATCTGCGCCAGGTGCGCGAGGATGCCGAAAAGCATGCCATCAGCCGGGCGCTCGCCCAGGCCAGCGGCAGCATCGCGCAAGCCGCCGAACTATTAGGCGTAAGCCGGCCGACCCTATACGATCTGATGAACAAGATCGGCCTTAAATAATTTTTGCTGGTTTCCACAGCCATCCACCATTGAGACAAAGATCGAGACCTCCATGCGCGCCCATCCCTTTTCCCGTTCCCGCGTTTACATTTTAAGCCTGGCTTTGGTCAGCAGCATCGGGCTCGCCGGGTGCGGCGGCGACTCCAG
>JAYVLR010000010.1:0-10114 GCA_043759395.1 Thiobacillaceae bacterium | reverse complement strand
CCAACACATTGAAATCGGTGACACCCATGAACATCGTTTGTTCGCTTTCTATCAATTAGTTAAAGCAACCTAAACGGGAAATCTCCGGACAGTAATGATCTTGAATGGTGGATTGAGTGAGTGGGACATGATTATTTGATGGCCACCCGGAAGCTGACTTCGCCGGTTTTACCCACCGGCAGTTCGCCCCGATAAGTCCAGCGAATGTGGGTCATTTCGGCGGGCAGGGCGATGCGCTCACGGCCATCTTTGCCTTTCAGTTTCAGCTTGTCTGGGGTGCCCCAGGTTTTGCCGCCATCGACCGAAAACGTGATGTCGGTGTTGGCACCGACGGCGCTGCCGCCTTTGTAGACGGTATCGTTGGGCACTGGGTTGGTGATGGCAATATTGCCCACCGGTTTGGCGATCAGGTTTTTGAAGGTCGTGGTGTAGATCACCTCGGTGCCAGGCACGGCTTTTTCCACTGGCTGGCGTTTCAGTTCTTTCTTGCCTTTGTAATCCACAACTTCAATTTCCACTTCGGCGATGCTTTTGACCTCAACCGCACCGGGCGCAGCGGGTGCGGCGTGTACCGAAAGTGACGCGGCAAACAGCAGGGCGGTCAGGCAGCTTGGGAAGTGCATGGGATGTCCTTTCATGATGGTGTTCCTTTCATTGGGATGGCTGGGTTTAGGGCTGGAAATTCAAGGATGAAACTGGCGGGCGTGGTGGTGCAGGAAATGACAGCATCCGCCGACGTGCCGATGGCACGGGCGGGAAAAGTAGCAGTTAAAGCAAGAAGTGGCAGAAGAAAGCCCGCGTATTTCTTCAATTCAACCCCCTAAAGTCTGTTATCTCGAGCCGTTATCGGCAGCAACGGTGCAATCTTAAGAGCAAGCCCTGTGCCATATTTGATATGGTTGGAAATTTACAGTTGTTAACGTCAGGCGTGGTTGAGTGCATGGCGGTGACGAGCGCAAGGCTGCGCGTGGCCATTGCGCATTGGCATGAATGAGACAAAAAAGAGTGGTATGTTCGGACGGGACAACACCAGGCAAACCTCTGCCTGGTGTCAGGTGAAATCTATCAGCAGGGCGTGCAGATCAAGCCATGATGCCGACCCGATCCCAGGCGAGACGGATGGTATCTGCAGGGGCGGGCGTGGCATGTGTTTGACCGGCTTGCGGCAGCTGCACTTGTACGGTGGGCGCGGGCAGGGGTTCGGCGACAGCGAAGTCCGATGCCAGTAGCATGGCCAGTGCCGCCAGTCCGATGCGATAAATGGGGAGTTGATGCGTCATGATCCGCCCCCTTAGTTACGCGTTGCGGCGGTGTCGAATACCTCTCGCGCCGTTTCGAAGTGGGGTTCGCTCTGGATGCGATGGCGTGTGCGCTCGATGCCTTGCAGCGTCACCAGCGCCTGCGTCAGTCGAAACACTTCCTGGCGTTCAAGCGGCGCGCGGCAGGCGACTTCGAGTGTATTCCACAGGTACGCAGGCTGCTGGTTGCGCTGGAACAGGCGCTCGCACGCGCGCATCAGGGCGTAGGCCTTGTTGTGGCGGGATTCCCCGGCTGGCATGAGTAACAGGTCTTCGAACTGGCTGCCGAGAATTTCATTTTCAATCGCTGCCGACAAGGGCACATCACTGCCTGCCAGGGCTTCGAGTGCGGCCTCGCTGTACAAACGAGCGGGGTGAGAGGCCGGATCTTTGATGCTATGGGTGAGGCTCGCCCAATGCAGCAAGCGGGCGCGCCCGGTGTCGTGTGCTGGCAGCGTGGCGACGAGATAGCTGGCCAGCGCCTGTGCGCTGTCGTCCTTGCTCGCGCTCATCAGGTCATACAGCGCGGTGATATAAGGCGGGCAGGGATCGAGCAGGGTGACGTGCGCCTTGATCCACAGGTCGCGTTCAATGTCGCGCAGTCGCGCTTGATTGTGGTCGGCGATGGCCTTGGCGCTGCGCGGATTTTCCCAATTCTGCACGGTGGTGACCGAGACACTGGCCATCACCGCCAGCGATTCCTGCGACACTTTGTAGCGGCGGCGCATGGCATAGATCCAGTCAGCTTCAAATTCGCGCTGGCTGGCGTAACGGCGGGCGGCGTTGGGCTGCTTTGCGTGATCGGCCCATTTGGTTTGCAAAAATGACATGTGTGCTCCCTGACGGCATGGATGTTTGGAGGTAGCGTAATGGAGCCGTCGCGGAAACAACACCAACCGGGTTGGTCAGGTGTATCCATCAACGGCACGCGCTAATGACGGAGATAACGGCGAGATTGCAGCAAAATTGAGCTTGTGTCGGCAACGTTTTGAGAAGCATGGCATTTTTAGTGTTCAGTGCCGGGCTTGGTCGTACGCAGTCGTTTGGTGTCGCCACGGCGTTGCTTGGATTCGAGCCGCCGCTTTTTGGAGGCGAGGGTAGGGCGTGTTGCGTGTCGGGGCGTTTCAATTGCGGTGGCTTCCAGGATCAGCGCCACCAGCCGTTGCAACGCGTCGTCACGGTTGCGACGCTGGCTGCGGAAGCGTTCGGCTTCGATAATCAACACGCCCTCATTGGTCATGCGCCGACCCGCCAGCGTAGTCAGGCGTTCGCGCACGGTCTCGGGCAGGGACGGCGAGCGCGCCACATCAAAACGTAACTGCACGGCGGTGGACACTTTATTGACGTTCTGCCCGCCCGGACCGGACGCGCGCACAAAATCCTCCTGGATTTCGCGCTCGTCGAGCGAGATGCTGGCGTTGATGCGGATCATGGCAGTGCGGGGCGGGAATAGTCGAACCGCCATTTTGCGGCCAATTGCGTGCGTGCCGCGTAACGCGTCTTGAAAAATCCGGAAACCGCCCAATACTGGGGTAAGCCTTTTTGAGAATAAAACCTATGCCCAACGATACCCTGCTTGAAGGCGAACTGTTCCCCGCGAACAAACAATTGCCCATGACGCCGCTCCTGCCGGACGTGCTGTATTTATTGCCGCTGACAGAAAAGCCGTTTTTTCCGGCGCAGACTTTGCCGCTGCTGATGAATGAAGGACCTTGGCTCTCGACCATCGAAGCGATCGGCGAACTGCCGCAGCGCATGGTCGGGCTGGTCGTGGTCAAACCGGACAACACCGATGAAGTGAAACGCGGTGATTTCCGCAGCATCGGCACCATGGTGCGGATTCATCATCCGGTGAAATCGGACGGCAAGATGCAGTTCATCGCCGAAGGCATGAAGCGCTTCCGGATTGTGGAGTGGCTGTCCGACACTACGCCCTATCGCGTGCGCGTGGAATATCCCAACGAGACCGGCAAACCCGACTCGGAAGTCATCCGCGCGTATTCGATTGCGATCATCAACACCATCAAGGAACTGTTGCCGCTCAATCCGCTGTATTCCGAAGAGCTGAAGTTTTTTCTCAATCGCTTCGGACCGAATGAGCCTTCTTTGTTGACTGACTTTGCAGCGAGTCTGACTACTGCGTCCAAACAGGAGTTGCAGGACGTGCTGGAAGCCCTGTCGTTGAAGAAGCGCATGGAAAAAGTGCTGGTGCTGCTGAAAAAAGAACTCGATGTGGCGCGCCTGCAATCGCAAATCCGCGAAAAAGTAGACGAGAAAATGACCGAGCAGCAGCGCGAGTTTTTTCTGCGCCAGCAATTGAAGGCGATCCAGAAAGAGCTGGGGCTGGCGAAGGACGACAAGACTTCGGAGCTGGACAGTTTTCACGAACGCATTGCCAGGTTGACGCTGCCGGAGCAAGCCGCCCGCCGCATCGACGAGGAAATGCACAAATTCTCGCTGCTGGAAACCGGCTCGCCGGAATATACCGTGACGCGCAATTACCTCGACTGGCTGACGGTTCTGCCTTGGGGTGTGCTGACCCAGGACAAGATCGACCTGGTGCTGGCGCGCAAAATTCTCGACCGCGACCACGACGGGCTGGACGATGTGAAGGAGCGCATTATCGAGTTTTTGGCGGTAGGCGCGATGAAGGGCGAAATGTCGGGCTCGATCCTGCTGCTGGTGGGGCCGCCGGGCGTGGGGAAAACTTCGATCGGGCGCTCGATTGCCGAAGCGTTGGGACGCAAGTTTTTCCGCTTTTCGGTGGGCGGGATGCGCGACGAGGCCGAGATCAAAGGCCATCGCCGCACCTACATCGGCGCGATGCCGGGCAAGTTTTTACAGGCGCTGAAAGAGGCGGGCACGGCTAATCCGGTCATCATGCTGGATGAGGTAGACAAGATCGGCGCGAGCTTTCAGGGCGATCCGGCATCGGCCTTGCTGGAGGTGCTCGACCCCGAGCAAAACGCAGATTTTCTCGATCATTATCTGGATGTGCGCTTTGATTTGTCCAAAGCGCTGTTCATCTGCACCGCCAACGAGTTTTCCATCCCGCCCGCTTTGCTGGACCGGATGGAAGTGATCCGCCTGTCGGGTTACATCACCGAAGAAAAACTCGACATTGCCAAGCATCATCTGTGGCCGCGCGTGCTCGCCAAATCGGGCTTGAAGAAAAACCAGCTGGTGATAACCGAAGCGGCTACGCGGCACGTGATCGAAGGCTATGCGCGCGAAGCGGGGGTGCGCAATCTGGAAAAGCAACTGGGGCGGGTCGCACGCAAAGCGGTGGTTAAAATCCTCGGCGGTGCTGCGATGCCGATCAAAATCGGCGTAAAAGAGGTCGAGACTTACCTTGATAAACCAGTATTCAACCGCGAAAAACCGATGTCCGGCGTGGGCATTGTCACCGGGCTGGCGTGGACCTCAATGGGGGGCACGACCTTGCCAGTAGAAGCGTCGCGCGTGCATACGCTCAATCGCGGCTTCAAGCTCACCGGAAAACTGGGCGAGGTGATGAAAGAGTCCGCCGAGATTGCCTATAGCTATATCGCTTCGCACTCGAAGACGCTTGGGTCGGACGAAAAATTCTTTGACACCAGCCTGATCCATTTACACGTGCCCGAAGGTGCGACCCCCAAGGACGGCCCGAGCGCCGGGGTAACGATGGCGACTGCGCTGTTGTCGCTGGCGAAAAACCGGAAGATCAAACGCCCACTGGCGATGACCGGTGAACTGACCTTGACCGGCCTGGTTCTGCCAGTTGGCGGCATCCGCGAAAAAGTCATCGCCGCGCGCCGCGTCGGCATCTTCGAACTGATTCTGCCTGATGCCAACCGCCGTGATTTCGACAAACTCCCGGACTATATTCGGGAGGGCTTCACCGTGCATTTCGCCAAACGCTATCAAGATGTGGCGGACGTGGTGTTTGGCGGCACCTCATGAATACCAAACCATTCCGGGTCAAACCCGATACCAAACTCGATCTGGCAAAGTTCGATACCGCCGACAAGTCGCTCATCAACGGCGATAAAGAGGGGGCGAAAGCGGTGCTGGAGGAACTGCGCAAACGGCTGGAATCACTGCAAAGCCTGCTCTATGCCGATGGCAAACACAAGCTGCTGATCGTGTTGCAGGCGATGGATACCGCCGGCAAGGATTCGACGATCCGTATGGTGTTTGATGGCGTCAACCCGCAGGGTGTGAAGGTGATCAGCTTCAAGGCGCCCACCAGCGAGGAACTGGCGCATGACTTTTTGTGGCGGGTTCATGCCAAGACGCCCGTCAACGGCGAAATCGCCATCTTTAATCGCAGCCACTATGAAGATGTGCTCATCACCCGCGTCAATGGCTGGATCAACGACGACACGTGCCAGATACGCTATCAATCCATTCGGGCGTTCGAGCAATTGCTGGTGGAGAACGGTACGACGATCCTGAAGTTTTACCTGCATATCTCCAAAGATGAGCAGAAGAAACGCCTGATCGAACGCCGTGACGACCCCGCCAAACAGTGGAAATTCAATCCCGCCGACCTTGCATCCCGTGCGCAATGGGAGGATTACCTGTCGGCCTACGCGCAGGCCATTGCGGCCACGTCTACGCAACAAGCGCCGTGGTTTATCGTGCCCGCGAATTCCAAGTTACAGCGTAATCTGATTGTCGCGAGTGTGATCTGCGATGCATTGGAAGGGCTGGGCCTGGCTTATCCAGAAGCGGCTCCTGGAATCAGCAAAATTAAAGTGGAGTAGGTGCAGTCGATGCGCGGTTGGAATGTGAATTTGCCGCTACAAACAGTTACCACTTCACCATATGCACGTTTTCCAGCGTACGCCCCAGAAAGCGCTCGCCGATGGTCTGAAAGCGCAATGGCAGGTCGGTGACATGGAAATCGTAGCGCGGCTTGGCGCGATCCGGGTTAGCCAGATGCTTTGCCGCGAGTGTCTCGGCGACTTGTTCGGCCATGGCTTCTGCAGAATCTACCAGTTGCACGTCCGCGCCGACGACCTGGCCCAATAACGGTTTGAGTAGGGGATAGTGGGTGCAGCCCAGCACCAGGGTATCGATATGTTCGGCCAGCAAGGGTTTCAGGTAATCCTCGGCGGTCAGGCGCGTGACTTCATGGTCGAGCCAGCCTTCTTCTACCAGCGGCACGAACAGCGCGCAGGCCTGCGAGTGGATGCGGGATTCGGGCGCGTACTGGTGAATGGCGCGGGCGTAAGCGTTGCTGTTGATGGTGGTGGGCGTGCCGATGACGCCGATTTTTTTACCGTGGCGAGCGGAAACGGCACCGGCATCGATCACATCCAGCACCGGAACCGGCGACATGTCCTTGACCACCTGCGCGGCGACAGCGGCCATGGTGTTGCAGGCGATGACCAGGAGCTTGACATCTTTTTCCAGCAGGAAGCGGGTGATCTCAGCCGTGTAGTGGGTGATGGTGTCGACCGATTTCACGCCGTAAGGCACGCGCGCAGTGTCGCCAAAATACACAATGTTTTCGTAAGGCAGGCGTTCCATCAAGGCGCGCACAACGGTGAGGCCGCCGATGCCGGAATCGAATACGCCGATGGGCGAGCGTGTGTTTGCAGACATGGAAGACAGCTATCGTGATGAGGTAGACAACATTTTACCCGCAGCGTAGCGCGCCACTGTATTTACTCCCGGCTGGGTAATCAGCGTTCCCGCAACGCCTCGTCCATGGTTTTTGTAATGGGGTTGGTCAGATAGCGCAGCACGGTTTGGCGTCCGGTTTTGATTTCTGCGGTGGCGGTCATGCCGGGCTGAATGTCGATGCGCTCGTTTTTTCGGCTGGACAGGTTACGCGCACTGGTTTTGATCTGTACCCGGTAATAGGGTTGGTCGCCGCTGCGGGTTTCTTCATTCAGAGTGTCGGCGCTGATGTAGCTCACCTTGCCCTGAAGTGATCCGTAAATTGAATAGTCGTAGGCATCGAATTTCACTGTAGCGGGCAGGCCGGGCTTGATGAAAGCGATGTCGGCAGGGCGCACCTTGGCTTCAACGATGAGGTCTTCTTCCAGCGGCACAATCTGGAGAATTTCATCGCCCGGCTTGGCGACGCCGCCTTGTGTCGTGAGACGCACATTGCGTACCACGCCATCCGTGGGCGCGCGCACTTCAGTGTAAGTCAGCTGCTCGCGGCGCTGGGCGAGGACTTGTTCTGCCGAGTCCAGGTCTTCCTGTGCCTTGGCCAGTTCGGTCTGGGCATCCTGAAAATATTTGTTGCGGCGATTGGTGACCTGGCCCTGGATATCCGCCACCTGGCGTTGCAATTTCAGTATTTCGGCACGGCTGACATCGCCGTTCTTGAGCAGCGGCAGGTTCATGTCGAGCTCGCTTTTCACTAATGTTAATGAGCTTTCCAGCGCGGCGACCTCTTCATGAATCGCGGCCTGGCGGCGTTTGAAAAGCGCGCGCTGGTTGACATACACTTCAGGGGAACCGGCGGCTCCGGCAAAGCGCGGCTCGCCGCCAAACACCTCCGCATGAAGGCGCGCGACCGTTGCCCGCAGCGCAGCGGCCTTGGCCAGACTCTCCTGATAACCTGCGCCCGCACGAGTCTGGTCGAAGCGAAACAACACCTGACCGCGCTTTACGGTATCGCCTTCTTTCACCCGCATGTCTTCTAGCACGCCGCCGTCCGGCGCCTGAATGACCTGGTTGCGCGAGCTGACAATGACCTGGCCGGTCGCCCGAGTGATCACGTCCAGCTCCGCCCAGTTGGCCCAGAGCAGAAAACTGGCGACAGTGATAAAACTCATCCAGAGCAGGATTCGGCTGGCGCGGCTGACACCGTGTTCGGTACGGGTAATCATGCTTTCTTCCTGTTCAT
This sequence comes from Thiobacillaceae bacterium, assembly GCA_043759395.1. Lineage (GTDB taxonomy): Bacteria > Pseudomonadota > Gammaproteobacteria > Burkholderiales > Thiobacillaceae > Thiobacillus. The sequence goes on along the minus strand of JAYVLR010000010.1, from coordinate 1,966 downwards.
TCTGTGTGTTGAACTGCGATGGGCTGGTTGAGGCAGCGACCGGATTCGGGCTTACAACTTGCCCGACAAGCGCGCCATCACGTCGTCGCGCTGTCCATCCATCGTGATGCGACCGTCCTGGATGACCAGCAGACGGGTCAGCATCGGCAACAGAGCCGTCTTGTGGGTGGAGATGATTGCGGTTTGATGGCTGCCGATGACAGAACTCAGCAGCGTCACTATGCGCGCCTCGCTATCGGCATCCATCGAACCGGTGGGCTCATCCAGCACCCAGACTTTTGGCTGCGCCAGCAACAGACGGGTGAGCGCAATAAGCTGCTTCTGTCCGCCGGAAACGCCGCGCCCGCCCTCGCTGATTTCCAGCCCCAGGCCTTTGGCCTGTCCGGAGATCAGATTAAGCAAACCGCTCTTGCGGGCAGCCTCCAGAATGGCTTCATCGCCGGGATCGGGCAGGCCAAGCAACAGATTGTCGCGCAGGGTGCCGCTGAACAGGCGCGCTTCCTGCGGCAGATAACCCACCGTTTCGCGTACCACCACCGGCGTGAGGTTCGCCATATCCATATCACTCAGGAACAGCTTGCCTTCATTCGGGCGATACAGGCCGGAAGCGAGTTTTAGAAAGGTACTCTTGCCCGACCCGATGGGGCCGATTAGACCCACACGCTCGCCCGGCCTGATTTCCAGACGCTCAATTTGCAGTGCTGGATTACTTGCCATGCCATAGGAAAACTGCACCCGCTCAAACTTGATGCGTCCTTCCAGCGACTGCGGTGCCAGCGCGTGCTGGGCGGTGTCCACCTCGCTCGGCAAAGCGATGATCATGTCCAGACCTTCGATGGCGGCGCGCGCATGTGCCCATTGCACCATCACGCCGGGCAGTTGCACGATGGGCATCAATGCACGATTGCTGATGATCGAACAGGCGATCAGGCCGCCCATAGTCAGCAGATTTTCGGTGGCCAGCCAGGCACCCACCGCAATCAGGCTGACATAGCTGATTTGCTGCAACGCAACGGTGAGATTCTGCGCCAGTGACGAATAGGTGCGGATATGCTGATCCGAGACACTGGTTTCCGCCACCAGGGCATTCCAGCGCCCTTGCAGCTTCCATTCCGCGCTGTTGGCCTTGAGCGATTCGGCGCCATCCACCGCCTCCACCAGCAGACCCGCCTTGCGATTGTTGCAGCTCAGGTTTTTGCGGGTGTGTTTCTGGATCACATGCTGAAACATCAAACCGGCGGTGAGCGCCACGGGCAGTGCGATCAACGGCACCAGCGCCAGCCAGCCGCCTATCAGCGCAATGATCAGAATGAAAAACAGCGCGAAAGGCACATCGGCCAGCACGAACAGCGAAGTCGAGGCGAGCACCCCGCGCACCATCTCAAAGCCCTTCACCTGCGATGCCAGCGTCCCCACCGAGGCGGGGCGCGCTTCCATGCGTATCCCCATCATGCGGCTGAAAAACCATTCGGAAAGATCCTGGTCAATGGCATTGCAGGCACGATCCACCATGTGCGCGCGGACTTGCTTCAGGATGAATTCAAGGGCTACCGCGAGCAGCACGCCCACGGTGAGCACCCATAGCGTTTGAAAGCCATGGTTGGGAATCACCCGGTTGAAAATCTGCATGCTGTAGAGCGCCGTCGCCAGCGTAATCAGATTGACCAGTGCGGTCGCCAGTACCGCTTCCAGAAACACCCGCTTGTGTGCCAGCAGCGCGCGCCACACCAGACCGAACGCACGCGGCACAGCGGCAGCATTTTCCGAACGGCGCGGCAGCGACAGACATTCGGAGTGTTCAAGCGTGGGCAAAGTCAGCGCTACGCCGCCCGGCGTTTCGCCGCGCCAGGCGCCGTCGCTTGCACGCCCTTGCAGAAAAAACCAGCCCTGTTCGGCGTGCCAGCCAACCAGCGGCAAATCGGCAGGCGAGGGGTCGGCCAAGCGCACCGGCATGCCCTCCAGGCCA
>JAYVLR010000009.1:0-5462 GCA_043759395.1 Thiobacillaceae bacterium | reverse complement strand
GCCATGCTGACCAGATAGCCGTTTTTGACCAGCAGCTCAGACAGAAAAAAACGCTCTGTAGGCGAGTCGTCCACGACCAGAATTCGATTGATTGCCATTTTTATGCTCCTAAGTAGGGTCAGATGCCGACCGGGGCGTGTTCGCGCACGGCTGTCAGCAGCGTGTCTTTGGTAAAAGGCTTGGTGAGATATTCATCCGACCCCACCATGCGACCGCGCGCGCGATCAAACAAACCATCTTTGGACGACAGCATGATGACGGGCGTGGTGCGGTATTTGGAATTGCGCTTGATCAGCGAGCAGGTCTGGTAGCCGTCGAGTCGCGGCATCATGATGTCGACAAATACGACATCCGGCATGTGGTCGGTGATTTTCGACAAAGCATCGAAACCGTCCAGCGCCAGAATCACTTCGCATCCGGCCTGGTTCAAAAATATTTCAGCGCTGCGGCGGATGGTGTTGCTGTCGTCAATCACCATCACTTTGACACCCTTGAGTGTTTCAAATTCGGCCACGTTTCCTCCGTGCTTCTCAGGTTAAGGATTCAGCAGACGAGGTTGCTGAATACACAAACCGATTACGGCTGAGGCTGCAAATTCTTTAGGGGCGATTAAGTCATTACATGCAAATAAAAGATGCGGCAGCATCCTCTAGTGCGGCTACACAAACAAATAAGGCCACCGTAAATAACGGTGGCCTTATGGGTACTTAAAAAACAGGAATAAAGCGTTCAGCTTATTGCCACGCGTTTTCGCCCGCATCGGTCTTACCGCCCGCAATTCCCGTCATGGTGCCCAGAATCTCATTGGGCAATGCGGAAATACGCATGAACTGACCCATGCCCACATCGGGGAAAGCCAAAGCAATGCGGAAACGGCCATGCAGCGAATGCACTTCGTTGTTCACCACAAATATTTCATACGGCAGACCTGCGATGCTGTCTTCCATGCCGATTTTCTTGATCCATTTGCCGTCGCCCAATACATCGTCGCTCATGGCCACGCCAAACACAGCCAGTTTTTTGTCGGGCATGACCACTTCATATATTTTTGAAGTTTTGCCTACGCCCCTGGCCAGATTTTCGCGCACGACCTTGACCGCTTCAGCGTAGCTGCCGTATTCAGCCAGCTTGTTCTTGTAGGAATCAACGCGCTCCATACCGACCATATAGCGGTAATTGGCCAGGCTTCTGCCACTCTCGTCACCGCCAAAAGCCGCACCTTCGCCCAGGGCTTTGACCAGTTTTTCATGCAAGCCTTTGGCTGCGGCCTCAGCCTGCGGAAAGTCTTTGCGGAAGTAGGCACGATCCCAGTAATCCGGGTTGGTGTAGGAAATGGTTCCGTCGGCCTTAACCCCGACGCGTATGGCCGCGCCCAGAATGGCATGGCCGCCGACCTGTCCCACTTCGGCCAGCATTTTCTCGTCCGTCGCAATGACGATGCCGTAATCCGGCAGTTTTTGGGGGAAATATTTGCCGATCACCTTAAAGCCCGCATTCTTGAGCTTGGTTTCGACCGACGCGGCGATGGCCCGGGTGTTGTCGCCCGTGACTTTATCACCATAAAAATAAGGACTTACTGCCGAGGCAATCCCGGATACCAGGCACAGTGACACTGCCGCAAACGTTTTAAAAATCATGCCACATCTCCTTTATCGTTAAGGGGCACCCGGTGGATGCTCACCCCACAAACGCAGCCGGAGCCTCACCGGTACTTGACATGCCCCGTCCGGTTTGCTTGAACCCGTATCGGCACGCTCTAAACTTTCTTTAATACTGCTGACACGAGCCTTGGTACGTGGCTCACAGCACGACCATCTCGAAGTCGTCCTTGCGCGCGCCGCATTCCGGGCAGCTCCAGTTGACCGGCACCTCTTCCCAGCGCGTGCCGGGCGGGATGCCGTCATCCGGCGCGCCGTTCTGTTCGTCATAAATCCAGCCGCACAACAGGCACATCCAGGTTTTGTATTCAGCGGCTTTGGTCATGAGGACACCGGGAATCAGATAAAATCGGGAATCCATTCTAAAACAGCCTCTCCATGCCGCCTATTTTTATCCCCAGGCCCACACCGCCGCTGGTGTTGAGCTTTGCAGCCAGCGACCCGACCGGGGGCGCGGGCATCCAGGCCGACCTGCTGACGCTGGCGAGCATGGGCTGCCATCCGCTGTCCGTGATTACCGCGCTCACCGTGCAGGACACGGCTGGTGTCGATGAAATTCTGGTGATCGACGCTGACTGGGTGAGCGATCAAGCGCGCATGTTGCTCGAAGACATGCCGGTTGCCGCGTTCAAAATGGGCATGTTGGGCAGCGTCGAAACCATCGCGGCGATTGCCGAAATCCTGTCCGACTACCCGGAAATTCCGGTGATTCTCGACCCGGTGCTAGCGTCCGGGCGCGGCGACGAGTTTTCCACCGACGACATGATTGCCGCGATGCGCGAGCTGATTATTCCGCAGACCACCATCATCACGCCCAACAGTAATGAAGCGCGGCGGCTGGCTCTGTTTGAGTCCGAAGACGAAGACATCACCCTGCCCGCGTGTGCTGCGCGCCTGATTGAGCTGGGCTGCGAATACGTGCTCATCACCGGCACCCACGAGAACACGCCGCGCGTGTTGAACAGCCTGTTCAACAGCAACGGCATGGTGCAGACCGATGCCTGGGATCGGCTGCCCGGCAGTTATCACGGCTCCGGCTGCACGCTGGCATCAGCCATTGCCGCAACGCTGGCGTATGGTCAGGAAATGCCGCAGGCGGTGCGTGAAGCGCAGGAATATACCTATGAGGCACTGAAAGCCGCGTTCCGGCCGGGCATGGGGCAGTACATCCCCGAACGTTTTTTCTGGGCGCAAGATGAGCCGACCGGAGGCAATGCCTAGGGACGAATCGAACATGAGGAATCGCCCCATTTTCCCCTCCGGCCTCTACGCCATCACGCCTGAAACGGCTGATACCGCACGCTTGCTGGCGCAGGTCGAAGCGGCGCTTGCGGGCGGCGTGGCGGTTGTGCAGTACCGCGATAAATCCGGCGATGTGGCGCGTCGCCATGAGCAGGCGAGCGAACTCGTCGCACTTTGCCATCGTTTCAACGTACCGCTCATCATCAACGACGACGTGCGGCTGGCCGACTTGACTGATGCCGACGGCGTACATCTCGGGCGCGACGACGGCAGTGTGGCCAAGGCGCGCATCATTCTTGGCCACGACAAATTCATCGGCGCATCGTGCTATCAAAGCCTGGATCTGGCGCTTACCGCCCAAAGCGAAGGGGCGGACTACGTCGCCTTCGGCAGCTTTTACCCGTCAACCACCAAGCCCCAGGCTGCGCGTGCCGAGCCCCCTTTGCTGATCGCTGCCGCACCGCGCATCCATATTCCCATCGTCGCCATTGGCGGCATCACTTACAACAATGCCTCGCCGCTGCTCGATGCCGGTGCCGACAGCCTCGCCATGCAGAGCGCGTTGTTTGATGCAACCGACATCCGCGCAGCCGCGCATCAATTCAACCAATTATTTGAAACCGAGCCAGAACAATGAGCCACACCATGAATCGCAACGAACAACTCTTTGAAGCTTCGCAAAAAGTCATCCCGGGTGGCGTCAATTCTCCGGTGCGCGCGTTCAAAGGTGTCGGCGGCACACCGGTGTTTTTCAGTCGTGCGCAAGGCTCGCGCGTGTGGGATGCCGATGGCCGGGAATACATCGACTATGTCGGCTCCTGGGGCTCCGCCATCCTCGGCCATGCGCATCCGGCAACCGTCAAGGCCGTGCAGGATGCTGCGGTCAACGGCCTGTCGTTTGGCGCGCCGACCGAGGCCGAACTGGAGATCGCCGAGCTGATCGTCAAGCTTGTACCGAGCATCGAAAAAGTCCGCCTGGTGTCGTCCGGAACCGAGGCAACGATGAGCGCGATTCGCCTCGCGCGCGGCTTTACCGGGCGCAGCAAGATCATCAAGTTTGAAGGCTGCTACCACGGCCACGCCGACTTTCTGCTGGTCAAGGCCGGATCCGGCGCGCTGACATTTGGCCATCCGACCTCCGCAGGCGTGCCCGCCGAAACTGCTGCGCAAACGCTGGTGCTCAACTATAACGATGTCGCCGGATTGGAGCGCACCTTTGCCGAAGTTGGTCGCGACATCGCCTGCATCATCGTCGAGCCGTTCGCGGGCAACATGAATCTGGTCAAGCCCGCTGCGGCCTTCATGGCGGCAATGCGCAGCCTGTGCGACCAATACGGCGCGCTGCTGATCTTTGACGAGGTGATGACCGGCTTTCGCGTTGACCTCACTTCGGCGCAAGGCTTGCTGGGTATTCGCCCCGACCTCACCACGCTCGGCAAAGTGATCGGCGGCGGGATGCCGGTGGGTGCGTTCGGCGGGCGCGCCGACATCATGGACAAGCTCGCCCCGCTGGGGCCGGTGTATCAGGCTGGCACGCTATCGGGTAACCCGGTCGCTGTCGCTGCCGGGTTGGCAACATTAAAAACGCTCGCAGCCCCCGGCTTCTACACACGCCTTTCCGCCAGCACTACCCGCCTCGTTACCGGCCTGCAACAAGCCGCAAAAGACGCAAACATCACCTTCTGCGCCGACAGCGTTGGCGGCATGTTCGGCCTGTATTTTGCCGCCACGCCGCCGACCAGCTTTACCGAAGTGATGCAGATGGACAAGGAGAAATTCAACCGCTTCTTCCACGCCATGCTCGACCACGGCATCTATCTCGCACCCTCGGCATTCGAGGCCGGATTTGTGTCTGCGACGCACAGCGATGCCGATATTGATGCCACCATCGCCGCCGCACGTGAGGTGTTTGCTGTGCTATGAAACCTCAAAATCCTTTCACCACAGAGACACAGAGGCACGGAGAAAAACAGATGAAAATCTCTGTGCCTCTGTGCCTCTGTGGTGGGTGGTTTTAAAAACAATGAACGACGAACTGTCCCCCGAAGACGAGCTGCGCCTCAATGTGCTCTTCACCACCGAACTCAAAGCGGTGCGCATCGACGAGTCGAATATGACGCTGTGGGCGAAGACCCCGCAGGGCGAGGCCAGCGTGCCACTCAAACCCAACGACCGAGCTGATCGCTATTTGAAACGCGTGCGCGAACAGTTGTGCGGCCATGCCCTCGGTTCGCCAGGCGGCTATCCGGTGCATCTCACGCGCTGGACGCGGCAGGGACAAACCGGTTTATCCGCGAAACACCTGACGCAATTGCTGCTGATTGCCGAAGAAGAGGCCGTCGTTGCGGTGGTGCATTCGCCCGCACTCACTGACGAACTGGCGCAACACGCCTGGTGGTGTATGCCGACCATCGAAAACGCGCGGCTAATGCTGATGCGGGACGTGGTGTCCAAAGGCAGCATGGGGCGCATCCTCGCCGAGTTTCTGGTCGAGCATCTGGCGTTTCTGCACGAAGACGACATCGGCATTCTCGATACCGTCGCCGTCATGTTGTACTCCGG
>JAYVLR010000008.1:0-6681 GCA_043759395.1 Thiobacillaceae bacterium | reverse complement strand
GAAAAAGAGCTGTTGCATCACGATATCCTGCGTGAAATGAGTCGCGCTGGTCTGTTGGCAAAGCTGACCTTTATTGGCGGCACTTGCCTGCGCATGTGTTACGGGTCGAGCCGCTTAAGCGAGGACCTCGATTTCGCAGGCGGCGCGGATTTCAGCCGGGAAAATTTGTCGGATCTGGCCGGCGTATTGGTCGAACATTTGCAGCGCAAATACGGATTGAGTGTCGAGGTCGGCGAGCCCACACGCGAATCAGGTAATGTCGATACGTGGCGGCTGAAGCTGCAGACGCGTCCCGGGCAGCGCGATCTGCCAGCGCAGCGGATCAATATAGGTATTTGTGCCATTCCCAGCTATCAGCCCCGCCCGATGATGCTGCGCAACCATTACGGCGTGGACATGGGCACCAGCGGTCTGATTGTTCAGGCGCAAAGTCGGGATGAGATACTGGCTGACAAACTGCTCGCCTTTGCCCTGCGCCTCAACCGTTTGAAAAATCGCGATCTATGGGACATTGCCTGGCTTAAACAGCAAGGCGTGGTGCTGCCACTGGAATTGTTGCCCCTGAAACTGGGCGACCACCATTGTGAGGTGCAGCGGTTCCGCAGTTTGCTGGCTGATCGCCAGAAGGCCTTGCTGAGTGAACCCAAAATACACACGGATTTTCAACAGGAAATGCGACGCTTTCTACCCGTAGCCAGGGTTGCGGAAACGGTTGATAGTCCGGATTTCTGGCACTATCTGAGCAATCTGATGGAACAGGAATGTCTGCGTGCAGATAATTTTCTCAGCCCTGAAAATCAGCATACCCGTTTCAGTATGTAGTGGCATTCAGCGTGAGTGAGGCAAGCACCCACAACAGCAGCAACCCTACAGGCGCATGACTCGCAGGTTCAAAGGAATAATAAACAGATGCAGTTGATTGCTGGATTGATCCTCACCCTGCTAGCTACGCCCGCCCTGATCTGGCTAGCCCACCACTACGGTTGGCTCGACCATCCTGACGAGCGCAAGCATCACGCGGGTGCAGTCCCGGTAGTGGGCGGCTTGGCGATGGCGTTTGCGATTGCGGTCGCCGCCGTCTGGAGTTTTTCGGGTATCGACTATTTCTGGTGGCTGTTTGCTGCGGTGTCGATCATTGTGGCCGTGGGGTTTCTGGATGACCAGATGAGCCTGCCGGTAGGAGTGCGTTTTTTGCACAAGGCATGGCGGCGCTGATGATGGCGCTGTTCGCCGACGCGCAATTTGCAACGCTGGGGCATTTGCTCGGTGATGAGATGGTCGTTCTGGGCGTGATGGCTGTGCCGTTCACGATTTTTTCGGTGCCGGGTATCACCAACGCGCTGAATCTGTCCGACGGCATGGACGGCCTGGCGGGCGGGCTCGCCCTGGTCACAACGGTGTTCCTTGCAGCGGCGGCCTATATCTCGGGCAAGGCATTCGAGTTCGATGCTTTGCTTATTCTGGGCGGCGTGCTGATCGGCTTTCTGTTTTTTAATATGCGCTTTCCCTGGCAGCATCGCGCCAAAGTGTTTATGGATGATTCCGGCAGCCTGATGCTTGGTTTTCTGATTGCCTGGGCGATCATCCGTGTCACGCAGGGCAGTGGCGATACGCTTCCACCCGCTGCTTCATTGTGGCTTTACGCGATTCCGCTTTGGGATACAGTGAGTTTGATGCTGCGCCGGATGCTTAAAGGGAAAAGCCCTTTTCACCCAGGCCGCGACCATCTTCACCACATTCTGTTGCGCGTGGGCTATAGCGATGCTCAGGTGGTGCGTTTTATCCTGCTGGTGGCAGCGGCATGCGGCTTGGTTGGCTTGTGGGGTTGGCTCCGGGGCGTGCCCGACGCGGTTCTGTTTTATGCCTTTCTCGCTGTATTCGCCCTCTATTTCGCCGGCGTGCGGCATGCCTGGAAACTGATGCGTTTGATTATGCCTTTGTACCGGCATTCATGAGGCATGGCTAGCCGTCATATTGACACTGCCACATTGTCAGCTTCATACCATTTCGACAGCCCCTTCTCAAGCTTTGGCTTGAGTATTGTCACATCGCCAAGCCGCGCATGGGGTGAGTTGCCTGGCACGGCCATTGCTTTATGAAAAGAGCTTAAGTGGTTTGCATCATTTCCACCCACAGTGACAGCGGCGGGTGTAAACTTATTCCAGTCACGAAACAAGAAGCTTCGGCAACTCGCAAGGAGCCACACAATAAGGTTCTGCAGATGGTGCAAACCGTACTGACTGAGCGCCCGCAACAAGAGGCAGGAACACTCCGGAAAAAGGGGAGGTTCCAAATCAGAAACACAGGCAGGAGGAGCTTCAAGATGAATAAAGCAATATCGAACCAGTTCAATAGGGTCGCGATTCCGGCGGCCTTGCTGATGCTGGGCATGGGTCTGAGCAGCGGAGCAGCACAGGCATCGGCGTATGCGGTGTCCACCAACAGCATCAGCAATTTCAATCTGGGCTTCGTCGGAACAACGGGTAGCCTGTTCGGGTTCACCTCTTCAGCAGATACGGCTGTTCAAGGCACGTCCAACGCTGGGTTCAGCGCTTTGGATGCGCCCGCCGCCTGTGTGGGTGCAGCCTGCATCGGTTACAGCAATTCATTCATGTCGCACGGCGCGTCGGGAAGTTATGCCTACGGTGACGCGCAAATCAGCAATGCCAGCGTACTGACTGGCATGGGTGCGGCCTCAACCATCGGTGAAATATCTACAGGTGGGCCGGGCTTTGCTTTGGGAACAAATCAGCTGAACGGTTTTATTACCCTGACGGGCAGCGGCATGGTCAGTTTCAGCTTTGATGCCGCGCCTTTCATGAGCGCGACGGCGACAGGCGGAGACTTTTCCAGCGCGCTGATGTCCATGTCGATCAGCCTTTACAACAGTAGTGGTGCACAGGTATTTAACTGGACGCCCAACGGTTCTCTGCTAAACGGCATTATTGGCGGCACCGAAACACTGGATGCATCCAATCTCAATACCGGGATCACCTCGGTTAACACGTATAGTCCGGCAAGTGGCTCTTTTGCCGCACAAAGCGGCGCGCTGGCTGCGGGGACTTACACCATCAGCATTGGCATGTCGAACCAGGTTACGGCAGTTCCCGAAGCTGATAGCTGGGCCATGCTGCTGGCGGGTTTGGGCTTGGTTGGTTTTGCTGCACGTCGCAAACTGTCCTGATAAGTTGTTCCCCTGAAAAGCGCCGCGTTGTCGGCGCTTTTTTTATGCTTTTTTTATGTTGTGCTGTCAGGCAAACAAGACTGATCTGATCTGCCCGTCCCTCGCCTGTTGGTGTGGGACGGGCTTTTTATTTTCAGGTCTTCCTCAGTCACGCATGCCAACGCTCGGCTGCCGCATTGTCACTTTCGCGCGCATCGACCCAACGCTCGCCATCCGGGGACTCTTCTTTTTTCCAGAACGGTGCCTGGGTTTTAAGATAATCCATTAAAAACTCGCAGGCTGAGAAAGCCTCGGCGCGATGACTGGCGGCAACGATGACGAGCACGATGGGATCGCCGGGCAGCAATCGTCCGACGCGATGAATCACAGCGACATCCAGCAGCGGCCAGCGCTGCATGGCCTGATCCACAATCGCTGCGAGCGCCTTGCCCGTCATCGCCGGATAATGCTCCAGCGTCATCGCGCTCACCACGCTACCGCTGTTCATGTCACGGGCCAGGCCGACAAAGCTGGCGATGGCGCCGATATCGGTTCGGTTGTGGCTGATAGCAGCCATCTCGATGCCGACATCAAAAGTTTCGGTTTGGATAGCGATTTTCATTCAGCCGCCTGTTACGGGGGGAAAGAGGGCGATTTCCGCACCGTCCGGGATGAGCGCATCGACTTGCACCAGTTCCTGATTCACCGCCACGCGGAAACTTTTAGCCTGCGCCAATTCTTCCAGCCACACGCCGCCGCGCGCTTGCAGGTGCGCAATCAGATCAGCCACGCTTGGCGCGCCATCGAGTTCGAGCGCTTCTTCCGCCAGGCCGAAGCGTTCGCGCAAACGGGCAAAATACAGGATTCGACATCTCATCCGAGCAGCTCCGAAAAGGGAATAAAACGCACCCGGTCGCCGGGTTGTACGGTCTCGCCGATTTCAACATCGACCAGCCCGTCCGCCCAGGTGCAGGACGTCAGCACGCCGGAACTCTGGTTAGGAAACAGACGTGCAACCGCGCCGCTTGTATCCGGCTCCAGGCGCGCGCGCAAAAACTCCCGCCGCACGCCGGGGCGCGTCCAGGCAAAGCCGGCTTTGACCGGGAAAGCCTTGTACAAGACCTTTGCCGCGCCCATGCGCTTGAGCAGAAAGGGGCGAACGAACAGGCAAAAAGTCACGAAAGCCGAAACCGGATTGCCGGGCAGGCCGATGAAATCCGCATCGTTCGCCCGGCCATACACGATCGGCTTGCCGGGTTTCATCGCCACCTTCCACATCTCGACCCGGCCGAGCGCTTCGACCGCTGCTTTCACATAATCCGCTTCGCCTACCGATACGCCGCCGCTGGTGATGACCACATCGGCCACGCTCGCAGCATGGCGCAAGGCATTGATCGTGGCCTCCAGCGTATCCGGCACGATGCCCAGATCAATCAGCTCGCAGCCCAAGCCGTTGATCAGGCCGGTCAACAGATAGCGGTTAGAGTTGTAAATCTGGCCGGGCGCGAGCGGTTGGCCAGGTGTGGCCAGTTCGTCGCCGGTAAAAAAGCAGGCGACTTTCAAGCGCCGCAATACCGGCAAATTTGCCAGGCCAACTGATGCGGCCAGCCCCATTTCAGCCGCGCCAAGGCGCGTGCCCAAGGGCAAAATTTCTGCACCGGGCTTGATGTCTTCTCCAGCACGCCGGATATTTTCCCCCGCACGCGGCAGTGTGTTGACGATGACTGCCTGCCCGTCGGCGGTGCAGCTTTCCTGCATCACCACCGCATCCGCGCCCAGCGGAATCGGCGCACCGGTAAAAATTCGCGCCGCCGTTGCTGGCTGCAAGGTCGGCCCCACCTGACCTGCCAGAATGCGTTGCGACACCGGAAGACGCGCTCCAGCCGCCGCTATATCCGCCACTCGCACCGCATAGCCATCCATCGCGCTGTTATCCAGCGGCGGCACGGTCATCCGGGATACCTGCGCTTGGGATAACACGCGCCCCAGCGTATCGGCGAGCGCGAGCGTGGCCGTTTCGGTCACGGGACGCGCGCGTGCGAGCAATTCATCCAGCAGTTGGGCAGCAGTCAGCATAGGGTTTCTTTCATGATCAGTTCGGTGATGCGTTCGATATCGTTTATGTCGATGCAAGGAATCGTTCCCGGCGGCGGCACATCGCTGGCCACCGCAATGATGTGCGCATCACCGGGATAGAGCCAGGGCTTTCCGGTCCCGGCGCGATGCACTTCAAGCTTGGGGATGGCGCAGCGCTTGAAACCTTCGACCAGCACCAGGTCGCAAGGTGTCAGTCGGCTCAATAACACTTCAAGCGTCGGCGGCGGCGCATCGCGCACCTCGTGCAACACCGCAACACGCCGGCCTGATGCCAGCAAAACTTCGCCCGCCCCCGCCACGCGATGGCGATAACTGTCTTTGCCCGGTTGATCCAGATCAAAGTCGTGATGCGTATGCTTGATCACCGACACGCGCAGGCCACGGGCAATCAATTGCGGCAACACGCGTTCGATCAGCGTCGTCTTGCCGCTGCCGCTATAACCGGCAAAACCAAATACTTTCATTGCCAAACCCCTTCCGACGGGTTATATTTTTTCATATATAACCTGCTTTGCCTACTCTCTGGTCGTCACACCATCATGAACCGCACCCTTACCGACAATTTTGGCCGCCGCATCGACTATGTGCGCCTGTCGGTTACGGATCGCTGCGATCTGCGGTGCAGCTATTGCATGCCGGAAGGCTTTAAGGATTTTGGGGAACCTGAACACTGGCTCAATTTCGACGAAATCGAACGCCTGGTTGGCGCGTTTGCCCGCCTCGGTGTCAAACGCATCCGGCTGACCGGCGGCGAGCCGCTGTTGCGGCGCAATATTTCGGGACTGGCCGCGCGCATCGCCGCCCTGCCCGGCATCGAGGATTTATCGCTTTCCACCAACGCCACCCAGCTCGCCCAGCACGCCCACGCATTGCGGGCAGCAGGCGTAACGCGCCTCAACATCAGCCTTGATTCACTGCAACAGGCGCGCGTGGAAAAAATCAATGGCCGTGACGTGCTGGATAAAATCATGGCCGGATTGGCCGCAGCGCAGGATGCGGGCTTCACCCCGATCAAACTCAATATGGTTGCATTGCGCGGCATCAACGACGACGAAATCGACAGCATGGTGGCGTTCGCCATGCAAAGCGGCGCGGTGCTGCGGCTGATCGAAGCCATGCCCATGGGCGACACCGGGCGCAATGCCGGATACCTGGATTTGCAGCCGGTAAAAGAACATCTGCGCACCCAGTTCGGCCTGATCGAAACCACCCTGCCCGGCGGCGGCCCGGCGCGCTATCTGGGCACGCCAGACGGCCGCTTCAACGTCGGATTCATCACCCCGATCTCGCAACACTTTTGCGCCACCTGCAACCGCGTCCGCATCGCCGTCGATGGCACCGCCTACATGTGTCTGGGGCAGGACGAGAAATTCGAGTTTCGCCCGTTGCTGCGCGGGGGATGCAGCGATGCCGAACTGGAA
>JAYVLR010000007.1:0-6271 GCA_043759395.1 Thiobacillaceae bacterium | reverse complement strand
CCCACACCGCCACGCGATCCAAGGTGCGACTGAAACTCTCCACTGTCTGTTTCGGCAGCCCTACGATCAGATCCAGATTGATGCTGGAAAATCCGAGCTCGCGCGACCAGTCGAGCACTTGCTGGATCAAGGCTTCGGACTGGATGCGGTTGACCGCCTGTTGTACCGCCGGATCCATGTCCTGTACGCCGAACGATACACGGTTGAAGCCGGATTCGCGCAGCGCGATCAGGTGCTCTCGCGTCAACTCGCGTGGATCAACTTCGCAACTGATTTCGGCATCGGATGCCACCGTAAAATAGCTGCGCATCGTTGCCATCAAGCGGCGAATATCGTCGGGATGCAGATAGGTGGGCGTGCCGCCCCCCCAGTGCAGCTGGCGTACCACGCGCGCGGGATCAAGCTGCTTTGCGGTGTGTGCCATTTCTCGATCCAGCGCGGCGAGGTAAGGTTTGGTTTTGCTGTAGTCGCGTGTTGCCACCATGTTGCAACCGCAGTAGTAGCAGAGCGAGTCACAGAACGGAATATGGGCATACAATGATAATTCGCGATCCGGCTTTGACGCGGTCAGCGCGTCGCCCCAGTCTGCTTCATTGAATTGGGTATGGAAATAGGGCGCTGTCGGATACGAGGTGTAACGCGGGCCGGGCACGCTGTATTTTTCCAGGAGTTTCAAGTTATCTGACATGCTAGATATATAAGGATAAATATATCTTATTTAAGCGCGTTTGCACTTTCCGGTCAAGTCAGTAATACCCCGCACTGTAGTTGCAAACAAAACTGACGAGTTTGACCACGGCAGACAGAATTCATCGCTGATACAAACAGGGCTTCATCCCATAATAACTGGATATTAGGACAGGTTTGTTTTATATTCAGCCTCATTCAACCTGAGGAAAACCCATGATTCTGTCCAGAACCAGCCAGTATGCCGTGCAGGCCATGATATACATGGCCACTCAGCCTGCGGCTACGCCTGTGCTTAACAAGGACATCGCTGCCCGCTTGGGCGTGCCCGCACCGTATCTGACCAAAATCCTGCAAAGCCAGGTCAAAGGTGGCTTGTTGTTTTCGTTTCGTGGCCGGTTGGGGGGATTTTGCTTACGCGATGGCGCAGAAAAAACCAGCCTCATGCAGATTTTGCAACTCACCGAAGGCGCAGCTTTTTCTGATAATTGCCTGCTAGGCTTGAAGAAATGTAGCGACGAAACCGCATGCCCACTGCATTTCCGCTGGATTCCCGTAAAGAAGAAAATTATTGATCTGCTGCAAGAAACCACACTCGACAAGCTTGCGCGAGCGGTTGAAACCGGAAAATACCGTTTGGCGGATATTCCGGGGAGCCTCTTTGGGCCACTGAATCCCTGATATCCCGAGCCTCGTGATGCCATGACGGCGATCGGCCACGCCTATAACATAATAAAAACCCATGATGCCGCGATTCGAGATTTTAAGAGAATCGGGGGAGGCATCTCGTCCCATTGCAAGTTATCATTCATGGTTTGCGGTATTGCATCTGCAAATGTCGTGGAGGATCGCGCCTGATGCGTATTCACATTTCCCACGGGCATTTCGTTTGATGCTTAGGATATCGTCTGGCGAAGCACTCATAGCGATCTTCCGGGGATGAGGGAATTGATCCAGGGTTTGCTGCGAGAGAGGCGTGGGCTTGGTAAAACAGGGTGCCTGCGAGGATAAAATTGACGAACAAACAAAAAAAGTAATCTGGAGATAATGTTGGACATGCAAACCCTTTATCTCATCGTGCCGCTGGCGCCACTCATCGGCGCGGTGCTGGCGGGCCTGTTCGGCTGGGCGATGGGCCGCACGGCTTCGCACATTGTGACGATCGCCGGTGTTGCGGTGTCGCTGGTCACGTCGTGGATTATTTTCCAGGACGTGCTCGCGGGTCACACGTATAACGGCACGGTCTACACCTGGATGGTGCTGGGCGATCTGCGCTTCGAAGTGGGTTTCCTGATTGATCCGCTGTCGGCCATGATGATGCTGGTGGTGAGCTTTGTTTCGCTGATGGTGCACATCTACACCATCGGCTATATGCGCGACGATCCCGGCTATCAGCGTTTCTTCAGCTATATCTCGCTGTTCACGTTTTCGATGTTCATGCTGGTGATGTCGAACAACTTCCTCCAGTTATTCTTTGGCTGGGAGGCGGTCGGTCTGGTGTCGTATCTGCTGATCGGGTTCTGGTACACCAAAGAGACCGCGATTTACGCCAACCTCAAAGCCTTTCTGGTTAACCGGGTGGGCGACTTCGGTTTCATCCTCGGCATCGGTCTGGTGCTGGCGTATTTCGGCTCGCTGGATTACGCCAGCGTGTTCGCCAAAGCGCCGGGCATGGCGAACGAAACCATTACGCTGTTCCCCGATACGCCGTGGATGCTGATGTCCGTGATCGGGATTCTTTTGTTTATTGGCGCGATGGGAAAATCGGCGCAGTTTCCGCTACACGTCTGGCTGCCGGATTCGATGGAAGGCCCGACACCGATTTCGGCACTGATCCACGCAGCGACGATGGTGACGGCAGGTATCTTCATGGTGGCACGCATGTCGCCGCTGTATGAGTTATCTGATACGGCGCTCAGTTTTGTTATGGTCATCGGCGCGATTACTGCGCTGTTCATGGGTTTCCTCGGCGTGGTGCAAAACGACATCAAGCGCGTGGTTGCTTATTCGACGTTGTCGCAGTTGGGCTACATGACGGTGGCGCTGGGCGCGTCGGCGTATTCGGTCGCGGTATTCCATCTGATGACCCACGCCTTCTTCAAGGCGCTGCTGTTTCTGGCAGCTGGTTCGGTCATCATGGCGATGCACCACAACCAGGACATTCGCTACATGGGGGGTCTGAAGAAATACATGCCGATTACCTGGATCACTTCGCTGGTTGGTTCGCTGGCACTGATCGGCACGCCGTTCCTGTCCGGTTTTTATTCCAAAGACAGCATTATCGAGGCGGTGAAATTCTCGCATCTGCCGGGATCAACCTTTGCCTATTTCGCCGTCACGCTAGGCGTATTCGTTACTGCCTTCTATTCCTTCCGCATGTATTTTCTGGTGTTCCATGGCAAGGAGCGCTTCCGCCAAGGCCACGCGCACGGCAACGAAGACGCACACCATGATGCCCATCATGACGCGCATCACGATGTCACCCCGCACGAAACGCCGTGGGTCATCACCGGCCCGCTGCTGGCGCTGGCTTTGCCTTCGCTGGCGATTGGCTACATGACGATCGAGCCGATGCTGTTCGGCGATTATTTCGGCCATTCGATTTATGTTTCTGACCGCCATCCGGTGATGCACGAACTGAACCATCATTTCCACGGCGCGCTGGAAATGGCCTTGCATGCCGTGACGACGCTGCCGTTCTGGCTGGCGGCAGCAGGCGTAGGGCTGTCGTGGTTCTTCTATCTCAAGCGCCCAGATATTCCGGCCATGCTGATGCGCCGTTTCAGTTTCATCCACACGATGCTGGTCAACAAATACTGGTTCGACGAGTTTTACAGCACGGTGTTTGCGGGAGGCGCGCGGCTGCTTGGCGGCAGCTTGTGGAGGCGCGGCGATGTCGGGCTGATCGACGGCATCGTCATCAATGGTTCCACGCGGCTGATTGCCGCCTTTTCCCGGCTGGTCAGCGCCTTCCAGTCCGGTTACATCTATCACTATGCCTTCGCCATGATTATCGGGGTGTTTGCCCTGGTCACCTGGTTTGCGCGGCTCAACTGAGATTCGGGGCATGTTTGAATTTCCGCTTCTTTCGCTTGTCATCTGGGTGCCCATCCTGGCCGGGGTGCTGGTACTGGCAACCGGCTCCGATAAAAATGCGCCGCTTGCGCGCTGGCTTGCACTGGCGGGCGCAGTGTTCGGTTTTCTTGTGGCGATCCCGCTCTACACCGGCTTTATCCCATCGACTTCCGAGATGCAGTTCGTTGAAGATCTGGCGTGGATCCCGACTTTCAACATCCACTATCACCTCGGCGTGGACGGCATTTCCATGCCACTGGTCCTGCTCAACAGTTTCGTTACCGTGCTGGTCGTGATCGCTGGCTGGGAAGTCATCCAGGACAAGGTCGCACAATACATGGCAGCCTTCCTCATCATGTCGGGGCTGATTAACGGCGTATTTTCCGCGCTCGATGGCATTTTGTTTTATGCGTTTTTCGAAGGCATGCTGATCCCGCTGTATCTGATCGTCGGCGTGTGGGGCGGACCGAACCGGGTGTACGCCGCGTTCAAGTTTTTCCTGTACACGCTGGCCGGTTCGCTGCTGATGCTGGTGTCGATGATCTATTTGTACTTCCAGTCCGGCGGCAGCTTCGACATCCTCACCTGGCAGGCGCTTCCGCTGTCGATGGCCGCGCAGACGCTGATGTTCTTTGCCTTCCTGCTGGCCTTCGGCGTCAAAGTGCCGATGTGGCCGGTGCACACCTGGCTGCCCGACGCCCACGTCGAGGCGCCTACCGGCGGCTCGGTGGTGCTGGCGGCGATCACACTCAAAGTGGGTGCCTACGGTTTCCTGCGTTTCATCCTGCCGATCCTGCCGGATGCCAGCCACGAACTGGCGTGGTTTGTCATCACGCTGTCCTTGATCGCCATCACCTACATCGGCCTAGTCGCGCTGGTGCAGGCCGACATGAAAAAGCTCATCGCGTATTCGTCCATCGCGCACATGGGTTTCGTCACCCTCGGCTTTTTCATGTTCAATTCGCTGGGCGTGGAAGGCGGTCTGGTGCAGATGGTTTCGCACGGCTTCGTCTCCGCTGCGTTGTTCCTCTGCATCGGCATCATGTACGACCGGGCGCATTCACGCCAGATCAAAGACTATGGCGGCCTCGCCAACAAGATGCCGATTTTTGCCGCGTTCTTCATGCTGTTTGCGATGGCCAATGCCGGCCTGCCTGCCACCAGCGGATTCGTCGGCGAGTTCATGGTCATCATGGCTGCCACCCAAGTCAATTTCTGGTATGCGGCTATCGCAGCGACCACGCTGATTTTCGGCGCAGCCTACACCTTGTGGATGTATAAGCGCGTGGTGTTCGGCAAAGTCAGCAATCCGCACGTCGCCGAGATGAGCGACCTGAACAAACGCGAATTCCTGCTGATGGCGGTACTCGCGGTCAGCGTGTTGTTCATGGGCGTGTACCCCAAACCCTTCACCGACGTGATGCACGCAACCGTGACCGATCTGCTGACCCACGTCGCGCAGAGCAAACTGCCATAGGCAAGTACTTAACAAATCATGATGCGTCATTGCGAGCAAGGCGAAGCAATCCAGGATGCCTGGAGAGTCAGTGATCTCTGGATCGCCACGGCGCTCAGCGCCTCACGATGACAAAATTTTAGGGCTTCCCTTATGAATACCAGCCTCCATCAATTCATCCCGCTGCTGCCCGAAATTTTCGTGCTGGCGATGCTGTCGCTCATCCTCATCATTGACGCAGCCGTGGGCGACGATAAACGTTACCTTGCTTACGTGTTGTCACTGGCGACGCTGCTGGGCGCTGCGTCGCTGACGCTGCACGATTTTTCGACCATGCCGGTGCTGACGATGAACGGCCTGTTCATCGATGATCCGCTGTCTGATGTGCTGAAGCTGTTTCTGTATTTGACCGTCGCCATCATCATGGTCTATTCGCGTGACTACCTGCGCGAGCGCGGCCTGTTCAAAGGCGAGTTTTTTGTGCTGGCGCTGTTCGCTACGCTGGGGATGATGGTGATGGTATCCGCCAGCCATTTCCTCACGCTGTATCTCGGCCTGGAATTATTGTCCCTGTCGCTGTATGCCATGGTTGCATTGCAGCGCGACTCCAGCGTCGCGACCGAAGCCGCAATGAAGTATTTCGTGCTCGGCGCGCTCGCCTCCGGCATGTTGCTGTACGGCATGTCGATGGTCTACGGCGTGACTGGATCGCTGGCTCTGGGCAGCATTGCGCAGGCGCTGCAACATGGTACTGACCTGCAAATACCGCTGGTGTTCGGCATCGTCTTCATCGTCGCCGGGCTGGCGTTCAAACTTGGCGCGGTGCCGTTTCACATGTGGGTACCCGACGTCTATCACGGCGCGCCCACCGCGATGACGCTGTTCATCGGCTCCGCGCCCAAGATCGCCGCGTTTGCGTTTGTCGTGCGCATGCTGGGACAGGGGCTGGAGTCGCAAGTGGCCGAGTGGCGCGACATGCTGGTGATCCTGGCGGTGCTGTCGATGCTGGTCGGCAATATCGCCGCCATCGCGCAAACCAACCTAAAGCGCATG
>JAYVLR010000006.1:0-7633 GCA_043759395.1 Thiobacillaceae bacterium | reverse complement strand
GGAGAAACGCGCTGGCAGGGACCGTATCTTAAAAAAGCCGTGCCCAATGACCCGTGGGGGCAAGCTTACCAATACCATTCACCGGGCGAGCATGGCGAGTTCGATCTGTATTCCTTCGGCAAGGATGGCAAGTTGGGCGGCGAAGGCGAGTCGGCGGATATCGTCAACTGGTAATGACCATGCGTTATCAGGTACGGGCGCTTGATCGGCAGCAATCCGTGGTCTCCATGACGCTGGATGCGCTGGATGCAGACGATGTCCGCAATCAGTTGTCTGCGCAGGGAGCAACGCCGTTAAGCGTGCGCGCCCAGGGGCTCAGCCTCGGCGGTATCGGCATGACGCCGCGCACCCGGTTCTCGCTTCCCCTGTTTTCGCAGGAGCTGATGGCTTTGCTTGATGCGGGATTGAGTCTGGTCGAGGCGATCGAAACCCTGGCCGACAAGGCCGAGCGCAGCGATGCGCGCAGCCTGCTGGAGCAGATCACGCACCACTTATACGAAGGCAAGACTTTTTCTCAGGCGTTGCAGCCTTTTCCCGGCCAGTTTCCACCTTTATATATCGCCACGATTCGGGCGGCAGAAAAAACCGGCGCGCTTTCCCAGGCCTTGAAGCGCTATCTGGACTATCGCGAACAGATGGACAAAGTGCGGCGCAAGATTGTCAACGCATCAATCTATCCTGCGCTGCTGATGGTGGCGGGCGCGATGGTGACCGCCTTCCTGTTAGGATTTGTGGTGCCGCGCTTTGCCCAGGTTTACGAAGACTCAGGTCGGGAAATGCCCTGGCTGTCTAAACTTTTGCTGGGTTGGGGCCGTTTACTGGCGGAACACGGCTGGTGGGTGCTCGCCGGGGTCGGGCTGCTGGCGGCTGCTGCGGTTTATGTTTATCGCATGCCTGCATTCAGCCGCCGCAGATCGGAGTTGCTGTGGCGTTTGCCTGTTGTGGGCGAGCGCTTCAGGCTCTACCAGTTGGCGCGGTTTTATCGCACCACCGGTATGCTGCTCGCGGGCGGCATGCCAATATTAACCAGCCTGAACATGGCCAAGGATCTGCTGCCGGCTGCTTTGTCCCGTTTGCTGGAGCAGGCAGCAGAAGATATTCGTACCGGCAAGCCGATTTCCTGGGCGATGGACAGCCGGGGGTTGACGACGCCGGTCGCGCTGCGGATGCTGCGGGTGGGAGAAAAAACCGGACATATGGATCAGATGATGGAACGTATCGCCGCTTTTTACGATGACGACATGGCGCGCTGGGTGGATTGGTTTACCAGGCTGTTCGAGCCCATCTTGATGGCCGTGATCGGTTTGGTCATCGGCGGGATCGTGGTGTTGATGTATATGCCGGTATTCGAACTGGCGGGGACCTTGCAGTAATGCTGAGCGACACATTGCTTACACCGGAAATCCTTCATGCGGCGCAGGCAGAGGCAGGCCGCAGCGGTCGGATGTTACCCGAAATCCTGCAAGCGCGTCTGGAGCTTGAAACGGAAGCTTTTGTGGCCGCCCTGGGCGCGCACACGCATTACCCGGTGTTGAGCATGAGCCAGATCAACGCCATGACGCCTGCATTTGAACACCTTCCCTATTCCGAAGCCGCGCGTCGTCTTTGTCTGGAAGTCGAGGATGCCGAAGGCCGCCGCTGGGCGGTAATTGCCAACCCCTATGATCGTGCCTTGCTCGACTGGCTGAATGACCGGCTGTACGCACCGCATTCGCTGGCGCTTGCGCACCATGCCGATATTGCCGCTTATCTCGCCCGGCACGAAGAAGGCATGCGTGCCATGGACAGCCTGGTTTCAGGTGCGGAGTCCAGCAGCAAGACGGTGCATCGGAACGAACATATTTCGCTCGCGGCCATTGCCGAAGACACCAGCCCGGTGGTTCGGCTGGTGCATTCCACGCTCTACGATGCGCTCAAAATCAATGCCAGTGATATCCATCTCGAAACCGATAACCAGGGTCTGGTGGTGAAGTACCGCATCGACGGCGTGCTCGGCGCAGTAGCGCGCGCCAATGGACAGGAAATGGCCGAACAGACCATTTCAAGAATCAAGGTGATGGCCGAACTCGATATCGCGGAACGCCGCATTCCGCAGGATGGCCGTTTCCGCGTCACCATGGCGGGGCGTGAAGTCGATTTTCGCGTGTCCATCATGCCCAGCGTGCATGGCGAAGATGCCGTGCTGCGGATTCTCGACCGGCAGGCGCTGACGCAGCAGATGTCCAGCCTCAATCTTGACCAGGTCGGGTTTGACGCAACGACCCTGGCGCGCTTCCGCAAACTTTGTCTGGAGCCTTACGGCATGGTGCTGGTGACCGGTCCGACCGGCTCCGGCAAAACCACCACGCTGTACGCGGCGCTGACCGAAATCAACCACGGCCGCGACAAGATCATCACCATCGAAGACCCGGTCGAATACCAGTTGCCGGGCGTGCTGCAAATCCCCGTCAACGAAAAAAAAGGCCTGACCTTTGCGCGCGGCCTGCGTTCGATTTTGCGTCACGACCCGGACAAAATCATGGTGGGCGAGATTCGCGATACCGAGACCGCGCAAATTGCCGTGCAGTCCGCGCTCACCGGCCACCTGGTGTTGACGACGGTTCATGCCAATAACGTGTTCGACGTCATTGGCCGTTTCATGCAGCTGGGCGTGGATGCCTATAGTTTTGTGTCGGCTTTGAACGGCATTCTTGCGCAGCGGCTGGTGCGCATCAATTGCAGCGAATGCACGGTGCCGGTCACGCCGGATGCGCAACTGGTTACCGACTCCGGCATCAGCGCGCTGGATGCGCCGCACTATCATTTCATGGCTGGGGCGGGTTGCGGCCACTGCCGTGGAACCGGCTACCGTGGCCGTCATGCCATTGCCGAAATGCTCAACCTGAACGATGAAATCCGCGAACTGATTACCGCGCAAGCGCCGATCCGCCAGATCAAACAGGCCGCGCGCGCTAACGGCACGCTGAGCCTGCGCGAAGCCGCCCTTGCCCTGGTGGCAAAGGGTTCAACCACCTTAGAGGAGATCAACCGTGTCACGTTTGTGGCCTGAGCGTCTGTTGGGCGTGCTGTCGCCACGGCATATTGCCCTGGCGAAACAGCCCCTGCTTGGCCGCGCCACGGGCGCGCAGTTTTCGCGCGCGCTGGAGGGTGATGAGGACGATCACGCGCAGGTGCTGGAAGCATTTGAGCAGGGCTTAGTCACGTTGTCAGCAGGTCATTCAAAACTGAAGCCGGCAAGTCTGAAGCTGGTTCTGGCGGGTTCGCTGGCGCGCTATGCGCTAACCGTGCCGGTGACCACGCTGCTGTCGGTGGAAGAGGAGTCCGCCCTGGCCAGGCAAACGTTTGTGCAGCGCTATGGCGATGCCAGCCTAAGCTGGACTGTGCGTTATCAGGCACAGGGTTTGGGCGATGCCTTTCTCGCCAGCGCAGTAGACAACACCTTGCTGGACAAACTCAAAACGCTTTGCCAGACGTACAAGGTCGAGCTCGAAAGTGTCGAGCCGCTACTGGCGACGGCATGGCGCAAGTCGCGTCGCCAGTTGTCGCGCAAGGCGAGCTGGCTGGCCGTGACGGAGCCGGGACGCGTCCATCTGCTTGCAGTGCATGATCGTGCCTGGCTGAGTCTTGCCAGTGCGCACATCCACGAAGACTGGGAGGCGGTGCTCGCTACTTTGTTGCAGCGTGAAGCCGCCGTCCTGGATCGAAACGTTCTGAGTAAAAACGGTGATGAAACCGTGTGGTTGATGGGCGCAGCGCCGGGCATCAACTTGCCTGCGGCGCGACCCTGGCGCTGGCTCGCCACGCCAACAGGCGATACGCCTTATCTTGATTTTGTCCTGGGCTGAACAAAATGAGCAACACCGCCCTCGATTTCATCCATCAAGCCAACAAGCGCACCAGCCGCGCCTGGTTGTTGCTGGGCGGCGCGCTTCTGGCGACATCGGTAGTTCATTATCAAAATCTGTCCACCGAGCTGCATGACGCGCAACAGGAATGGGCTGCCCACAGCCAGAAAAAAACCGGGGTCGTGAGCAAGCCCAAAGCAGCCGAATTGAACCCGACCAAGCAGGCTGCCATCAAGGGCTTGAGCATGAACTGGGCACCCTTGTTTGATGCGCTTGAGGCGTCCGCCACGCCAAAAGTAGCGCTGCTTGCGATTGAGCCGGATGCCAGCAAGCGCACGGTACGGCTTAATCTGGAAGCCAAAGATAAAAAGGCCATGCAGGATTATGTTCAGGGGCTTGCCGCACAAGCAGGGCTTGCGAATGTCAGTCTGCTGACGCAGGAAACGCAGCTTGAAAACCCCTTGTTGCCGATCCGTTTCAGCGTGGGGGCGACATGGCTGCAATAACCAGTCAATTGCAATGGTCGCTGGTTCAGCGCATCCGGCGCTGGGGCTGGAGCCGCACGCTGGGTTTGAGTTTGGCAGCCTTGGCGGGGCTGGTTTACTTGATGGCGAAACAAGACCTGGCCTTGCCCCTGGGTGAGGCGCAGAACCGGCTGGCCGTTGCGCAAAAAATGCAGCCAGCGCCGGTATCGGCAGAACCACTGGTGATGGCATTCAAGGATTTGCCGTCGGCTTCACACGCGCTCACCAGCCTGGCCGAACTGCAAAATCTGGCTGCCGGGCACGGGCTGGCACTCAATAGCGGGCAATACAAAATGGAGACGGACGCAGGCCTGGTGCGCTATCGGATGAATCTCCCACTGAAGGGCACCTACCTCGCAGCGCGGGGATTTTTGGCCGAAGCGCTGGCGCAATACCCCAACCTCGCGCTCGACAACGTTCGCATCACGCGCGGGGAAATCGGCAAAAGCGAAGTCGATGCCGCCTTGCAACTCAGCCTTTACTTCAAGCCATGAATAGCCGGTTACGCAATGTTTTCCTGTATGGGGCGCTGGCAGCCACGCTGGCGGCAGTGTGGTGGTCGCAGCGATTACCTGAAGAAGACACCGTTGTTGAAAATACTGAACGGGTGAAACCGGCCATTCGTTTCGGCCAGCCTTCCTCGTCGGCGGCGAATGAGGGGCTGAAAAAACCGGTTCGTTTGACGGAGGCCCGGCTTGATGCCTTTGCCCCACGGGACTGGACACCCCCTCCTCCGCCGCCGCCGCCAAAATACACCCCGCCGCCGCTGCCGCCCCCGCTCCCGTATCGTTATCTGGGAAAACTTCAGGAACAGGGCCGTTTGGTCGTATTCCTGGATAACAATACCCGCCCGATCCCGATAAAGGGCGGCGAGGTGCTGGATGGACAGTGGCGGGTCGACGAAGTTACCCCGCGCATGGTGCGCTTTACTTACATCCCGTTGGCTCAAACGGCCACGTTGAATATTGGAGAGGCTTTGTGAAACGCCTATTATTACCTGCGCTTGCCACTATGCTGCTGACGAGTTGCGCCAGCCCGGTCAGGGAGAGCGAGCAGATGATCCGTCAGGGTCAGGTGAATGAAGGCCTGGCCAAGCTGGAAGAAGCCGTGCGCAATGCGCCCGGCAACACCGGTTATCAGGCTGCGCTGTACCGCAATCGGGAAGCCGCCATCAACGAAAAGCTGGTGCGCGCCGACACGCTGGCAGGCAAACGCAACTTTGACGAGGCCGAAACGGTTTACAACGACGTGCTGACGATGCACGCAGGCAGCCCGCGCGCTACCGCAGGTCTGAATGCCATTGCCACCGGTCGCCGCCAGGATAATTGGGTGGTCGATGCGCGCAAGCAGATCAAGGATGGCAATCCGGAAGAGGCCAAAGCCACGCTCAAGCGGGTGCTGGTTGAAAATCCGAACCATGCGCGCGCGCGCGACTTGATGAAAGGCCTGGAAGGAAACGCGCGTCAGCCGGGCATGGTTCAGCCGAGCATGGCAGCAGCCTACCGAAAACCGGTTTCTCTGGAGTTCCGTGATGCCCCGCTGTCGCAGGTGTTTCATGCGCTGTCGACGCAAACCCAGCTCAACTTTATTTTTGACCGGGATGTCCGCCCGGATCTGAAGACGACCATGTCCGTCCGCAACGTGTCGCTGGAACAGGCCATTAACCTGCTGCTGGTGACCAACCAGCTGGATAAAAAAGTGCTCAACGAGACAACGCTATTGATCTACCCCAACCAGCCGGCCAAGCAACGGGATTATCAGGAGTTGGTGTTAAAGAGCTTTTATCTGGTCAATGCCGATGCGAAAAGCACCCTGACCATGCTTAAAACCCTGCTCAAAACCCGCGATATTTTTGTGGACGATAAATTGAATCTGCTGATCATGCGCGACACCCCGCAGGTCATCGCCATGGCCGAGAAGCTGATCGAGGCGCAGGACAAAGCCGAGCCGGAGGTGATGCTTGACGTTCAGGTGCTGGAAGTGAAGCGCACTCGTTTGACGGAATTGGGGCTGCTGTATCCAAGCAAGGTAGTAGCAAGTGTTCTTCCAGCTACCGGCTTGGTGGTGAATGATTTAGGGAACATCAGCGGGCAGACTATTGGTGTGAGCGGCCTGTCGGTCACCGCCAATATGCTCAAGACAGATGGTGACACCAATATTCTCGCCAACCCGCGTATCCGGGTGAAGAATCGCGACAAGGCAAAAATCCATATTGGTGACCGGGTGCCTGTAATTACGACAACCAGTTCGCCAAACACGGGTGTGGCTGAATCTGTTACCTATTTGGACGTGGGGTTGAAGCTTGAAGTTGAACCTAACGTCTATATGAATGACGACGTGGGCATCAAAGTGGGTCTGGAGGTCAGCAATATCGTCCGTGAGGTCACTAGTGCGGCAGGTGCCCTGACTTACCAGATCGGTACGCGCGAGGCGACGACCAATCTGCGACTCAGGAATGGCGAGACCCAAGTGCTGGCCGGGCTGATTAGTGACGAGGATCGCAAAACCGCTAACAAAATTCCGGGCTTGGGCGATCTGCCCATACTTGGCCATCTCTTTTCCAGTCACCGGGATGACAAAACTAAAACCGAAATCATCCTGCTGATTACGCCGTATATCGTGCGCAATCTGGAGCGCCCCGACGCAGAAATCATCCAGTTCTCGTCCGGAACGGAATCGAGCCTGGGGGCGTCGCCGCTGCAAGTCCGCAGCGCGCCATATCAGCCGGATATGGTGCTGGTTCCGCCGCTATTCGTACCGCCAAGCGGCCAGTCGCCGTCTCCTTTACAGGGTACGATTAAAGGACTGACTTTGCCGCCCGGCATTAACTTGCCTAAGGGTATGCAGATTCCGCCGGGTTTGGTTCCGCAGCCGCCTGAGCCGGTGCCTGCCATCCCCCAGGACATACCTGAATCGCAGCAGTGAAAGGTTTTACCCTCATTGAGCTGGTTGTCACGCTGGCCATCCTCGGGCTGCTGGCAAGCATGGCTGCACCGCTGGTCAGCCTGTCGATGCAACGCAGCAAGGAGCAGGAGCTGCGCAGCGCCCTGCGCAGCATGAGAGAAGCGATTGATGCGTATCATCAAGCCGTGATCGAGGGCAGGGTGACGGTCAAGGCTGATACCAATGGCTACCCCGAGAACTTGAAAGAACTGGCGGATGGCGTGGCCGATTCGAAAGACCCGGATGGCAAGAAAAAACTGTATTTTTTGCGGCGAATTCCGCGTGACCCGATGAGCGCAATGTCGGACAAGACCTCGCCGG
>JAYVLR010000005.1:0-3803 GCA_043759395.1 Thiobacillaceae bacterium | reverse complement strand
TCGCCTATGTGTTCGAACGGACACGCATTATCAAGACGCGCTTTAAAAAATATCAGCCGCACCACCCGCTCACGGATCGTTCGCTGGCGATGATTTTCGAAAAGAGTTCGACGCGCACCCGGCTGTCGTTTGAAGCCGGGATGCAGCAGCTTGGCGGCTCGGCGATTTATCTGAATACGCGCGATACGCAGTTAGGGCGCGGCGAGCCGGTCGAAGACGCCGCCGAAGTGATCTCGCGCATGGTCGATATCGTGATGATCCGCACCTTCGAGCAGGACATCATCGAGCGCTTTGCCAGCCACTCGCGCGTGCCGGTCATCAACGGCCTCACCAATGAATACCACCCGTGCCAGATACTCGCGGATATTTTCACCTTCATCGAACATCGCGGCAGCATCCAGGGCAAGACGGTGGCATGGGTCGGCGATTCCAACAATGTCTGCAACACCTGGCTGCAGGCAGCCGAGGTGCTGGGTTTCAACGTTCACGTTTCGACCCCGCCGGGTTACGAAGTGGAGCCGGAACGCGCGGGGCTGTACGGCACAGATCATTTCGAAAGTTTTGCCGATCCAATGCAAGCCTGCCGCGATGCCGATTTGGTGACGACCGACGTATGGACCAGCATGGGCTGGGAAGCTGAAAACGAAGTGCGCCTGAAGGATTTTGCTGGCTGGCAAGTGGATGGCGACATGATGCGCGTGGCACGCAGCGATGCGCTGTTCATGCACTGCCTGCCCGCACATCGTGGCGAAGAAGTGGCGGCTGACGTGATTGACGGCGCGCAATCTGTGGTGTGGGACGAAGCCGAAAACCGCCTGCATGTGCAAAAGGCGCTGATGGAATTTTTATTACTGGGAAGAATCGAGACTTGATATGAACATTGCTTATTTGAAAGACATGGACTCGCTGTATATCGAATTGCATCCTGAAAACGCCGTGCAGGCTTGGGAAGCGCATGAGGGCATCGTGCTGAACCTGTCTGAAGATGGCCGCGTGGTCGGTATCGAAATCGAACATGCAAGCACCCGCGTGGATATGGGGATGCTTAAAGTCGGCAACTTCCCGGGTGAAGTGCATGCGGTTGAAGGCAAGGCACACTGAGGCGCATATGTCAGACATTAAAAAAGTCGTGCTCGCCTATTCCGGCGGGCTGGATACCTCGGTCATCCTGAAATGGTTGCAAGATACCTATCAGTGCGAGGTGGTGACGTTCACCGCTGACATCGGCCAGGGCGAAGAACTGGAGCCGGCACGGCAAAAAGCGCTGAAATTCGGCATCAAGCCCGAGCAGATTTTCATCGACGACATGCGCGAAGAATTCGTGCGTGATTTTGTCTTTCCGATGTTTCGCGCCAATACCGTATACGAGGGCGAATACCTGCTCGGCACCTCGATTGCGCGTCCCCTGATTGCCAGGCGTCTGATCGAGATTGCCGCTGCCACTGGCGCGCAGGCGATTTCGCATGGCGCGACTGGCAAGGGCAACGACCAGGTGCGCTTCGAGTTGGGCGCGTATGCGCTGAACCCGGACATCAAAATCATCGCCCCGTGGCGCGAATGGGATTTATTGAGCCGCGAGAAGCTGCTGGCGTACGCCGAGCAGCACGGCATTCCGGTGGAAATGAAACACAAAGCCGGCGGCAGTCCGTATTCGATGGATGCGAATTTACTGCACATTTCTTATGAAGGCCGCGCACTGGAGGATCCGGCGGTCGAAGCCGAAGAGGACATGTGGCGTTGGACTGTGTCGCCAGAAAAAGCGCCGGACCAGGCTGAATATCTTGATCTGGAATACGCGCGCGGCGACATAGTCGGGGTCAACGGCGCGCGCCTGCCGCCTGCCGCCGTGTTGGCTGAGCTGAACCGTTTAGGCGGCAAGCATGGCGTGGGCCGACTCGATCTGGTGGAAAACCGCTACGTCGGCATGAAGTCGCGCGGCTGCTACGAAACCCCGGGCGGCACGATCATGCTGCGCGCGCATCGCGCGATCGAATCGATCACCCTGGATCGCGAAGTCGCGCACTTGAAAGACGACTTGATGCCGCGCTACGCCAGCCTGATTTATACCGGCTACTGGTGGAGCCCGGAACGGGTCGCTTTGCAGACCCTGATTGACCACACGCAAGCGCACGTCAATGGCCATGTGCGGCTCAAACTCTACAAGGGCAATGTGATTGTGGCGGGTCGCGATTCGAAATCGGATTCCCTGTTTGATTCCAACATCGCCACGTTTGAGGATGACGCTGGTGCATATAACCAGGCCGATGCCGCAGGCTTTATCAAACTGAACGCGCTGCGCCTGCGGATTGCGGCGAAGCGTGACCAGTCCCGTTAAGGGTACGTATGAGTGAAATCAAAAATGTGTCGGTTGTGACAACAGCCAACGTTTATTTCGATGGCAAGTGTGTGTCGCATACGGTGCAGTTTGCCGACGGCAGCAAAAAATCCGTCGGCGTAATCCTGCCTGCAACGCTCACCTTCAACACGGGCGCGCCGGAGGTCATGGAAGGCGTAGCGGGTGGTTGCCGCGTGCGCCTGAAAGGCGAGACAGACTGGAAAACCTATGGCGCGGGCGAATCGTATAAGGTGCCCGCCGATTCCAGTTTCGATATCGAAGTCGCTGGCGAGCCGTACCATTACATCTGTCATTTTGGTTAGGAGTCTGTCGGACTTGAAGAATCGAAGCGAAAATTCGGCTGGGCGAGGGCAGATTTTGCCGGTTTTGCCGGGCAATAGTCGTTCTATTGCCCAAGGAAGCGGTGAAATATGAACCGGTCAGGCGGATTTGCAGCCGCTTTCCTTCAAGTCCGACAGGCTCCTCAGCCATGACCACCGTCACTGTCGTCAAGAAAGAGGGGCGTATCGCCATCGCGGCGGACACGCTGACTAAATGGGGCGGCGGCAAGGAGTCGGCGGACTACGTGACGAACTACGAGAAAATCATTCGCGTCGGCGAAAGCTATGTGGCGATTACCGGGTCGGCTACATTCAAG
Source organism: Thiobacillaceae bacterium (assembly GCA_043759395.1). GTDB lineage: Bacteria > Pseudomonadota > Gammaproteobacteria > Burkholderiales > Thiobacillaceae > Thiobacillus. Next base: position 810 of record JAYVLR010000005.1, on the reverse strand, counting down.
CTGATCCTGAATGATTATTTTTCCAACCTCGCTGCGCCGCCGAAACTGGATTCTGCGGCAGAGATTTTTCGCGTATGGAACGCGATGCACGGCGTGCTCAAAGAGCAGTATTACCTGCAAACCGGCGAGGACAAGGAAGAAGATATCGAGTCGTCGCGCATGGATGTGCTGATTGCCAACTCGCGCGGGATTTTTGGCGTGGCAGCGCACCGTACGGTGCAGGAGTTTTCGCGTTTTTATGCCTATGGCAGCGGTAGTTCATATGCCTTGGGGGCGATGTATGCCGCGTTTCGCGCACCGTCGCTGGATGCCGAGGCGGTAGCGCGTTTGGGCGTGGCGGCGGCAGCGGAATTTCATGATGAAACCGGCCTGCCGATCCAGTCGTTTTCCATGGTTTTGCAGGGAGAAACATGAAATGCCTACATTCGATATCGTGTCCGAAGTCGACAAGCAGGAAGTGCGCAATGCGGTTGAGCAGGTCAACAAGGAAGTTTCGACCCGCTTTGATTTCAAAGGCTCGGATGCACGGGTGGAACAAGCCGATTATGTATTGACGGTGTACGCCGATACTGAATTTCAGATCGACCAGGTGCAGGATATTCTGAATGGGCGGCTGACCAAGCGTGGCATCGATGTGAAGTGTCTGGACATTGCGGAACCGGAAAAAGTCTCGGGCAATAAAATGAAACGGCAGACCACGGTGAAAACCGGGGTGGAAACGGAGCTGGCGAAAAAAATCGTCAGAACCATCAAGGACAGCAAGCTGAAAGTCCAGGCCAGTATTCAGGGTGATACGGTTCGGGTGTCCGG
>JAYVLR010000004.1:0-3480 GCA_043759395.1 Thiobacillaceae bacterium | reverse complement strand
CTTGAGGCGTTACTGAATCGCCATGGGCTGGTAATCCCGTCTCAACCTTGAGTTTTTGCGAGCTGCCAATTCCCGATTACAACAATTTCACGGCAATTTGCGCTAAGCTTGCCAGCACCTGGCGGCGCAGCAACGTATTGCATCCAGGATGACCTTATCAACTACAGGAGAGAACCATGCAAAAAAACGTCGGCGGACTGGATCGTGTGATCCGTATAGTGGCAGGTGCTGCATTGATTGGATATGCGATGTCGAATTTGCCGGGTGCGGATGACTGGATGGTTCCGGCAGGCATGGTCGGTTTTATTCTGATCCTCACCGCAATATTTAGCTGGTGCCCGGCTTATACCCTGTTCGGAATCAAGAGCTGCAAAACCAAAACCTGATGATTGCGCCCCCGGCATTCGTCGGGGGTACTACCGCCTCCGGTTAAACTGAAACGAATAATCGTGCAGGCCGGGCTTCAGCTCGACAAGTCGGCCTAAAGGCTGACCTGCAAACCGAATGTAACCGTTTTTTCTACGCAAGAATTACCCCGTCGCGCACCAACTCTGCCACCGTCCCTTCCGGGTGTTGATACCAGCCTGGGTCAGCATAACTATCAAGGGCACTTCTATAAATGTGATTTTTTGTCATTGCGAGCACCCATCAAGGTTTCACCCTGATGAGCATAAACGAAGCGCGGCAATCTAGCACATTGATTAAACAGGCTTTCTGGATCGCCACGTCGCTGCGCTCTTTATGCCTTTCAGGGTGCTCGCGATGACGATTTATAGAAGTGCCCTCAAGCTTGTCGCGCACATTGACGATCGTGAACATGCCGCCCATGGTGATCGGGTCAAACGGGTCTTGCACCACGACCGTCGCCACACTGTTGTCCGGCGCGGGCATGGACATGTCGCCCATGTCCGCCCTGCCGGCCTGTCCCATCGACAGGTAGCTGGGCGGGAGTTTCTGGATTTGCGCGTCCAGCCCTGCCGTATTGACGCCGATCATGTTGGGTAAGCCGTACCCCATCCGGTTGGCGTGCCGCCACAGCGGCATGGTCATCGCCGCCCAACCCTGCACGGGAAACCAGAACAACAGCAAAATCACAACAAAGCGGCGCAAGGCGGTCATCTCATCGCGGTGGATTCAGGGGTTTTTCGCATAATTGGAGTAAAGTTTCGCTGTTATTCTGTGATTAGATCAATGGGATGTTGCGAATCAAAACCTTACTCATTTGTTGCCTGATGACTTGCGGCCTGCTTTCAGGCTTGTCCGCCCATGCGGACGACGCGACCGAGTTGGCGCAGAAGATGTATGAACGCCCCCATGGCCGCGACCTGACAACAGTTGGGCGCATGGCTCTGACCGAAAAAGGACACGCGCCGCGCATCCGTGAATTGATTACTTATCGCCTGGAAAAAAACCGGGGTGAAACAGCCAATCTGATCCGCTTTATCGGACCTGATGACATCGCAGGCACCGGTCTGCTGAGCCTTGGCAAGGCCGCTGGCAAATCCGAGCAATGGCTGTATTTACCCGCACTTGACCGGGTACGGCGCATCTCGGGCGACCGCAAAGGCGGGCGCTTTGTCGGCTCGGATTTATACTACGAGGATTTGCAGGAGCGCAAACCCGCCGAAGACCGTCACCGTATTCTAGGCAACGAAACGATTAACGGCGTTGCGTGCGACATACTGGAAAGCATTCCAGTCGATCCGGATAGCTCGGTCTATCGCAAACGCGTGAGCTGGATCGACCCGAAAACGCTGCTGGCAGTGCGGGTGGACTCATTTGAAAAAGACGACACCACGCCCAGCAAACGCTGGTTGCTGATCGCCAAAAAGAAAACCCAGGGTTATTGGACCGTTACCGATAGCCGCGTGATTGACCTTGCCAGTGGCCACGAAACGCGCCTGGTGGTGGATACTGCGCTGTATGACCGTAAACTGCCTGTCACTTTGTTTAACTCACAAACCCTTGCCGACGAAAGTCTGGAATCGGAATACCGCCCATGAAACCACTATTACTTCCCCTGTGCCTGAGTCTTGCTGCACTCAGTTTTGCCACGATGCCGCTTTTTGCCGCTGAAGACGACTTGCCGCTGTCCCCGGCCAAAAAAACCACCGCTAAATCCTTCAAACCCACGCTCAAATATGGTCTCGACGACATAGTGCTGGAAGTCGGCGCGGTGCCTGACGCACCCGAGGCCAAGCGCTATTCCACCTTGCGCACCAGTGCGTATGCCTTGTGGCAACCCAGCCGCGAGTGGGAATTCCGTATAGGCGCACGTCTGGACGGCATGCTGCAAGACGGCGGCGCCCGCGATCACCAGGAGTTGCTGGCCGATTATGGCGACACTTACGTGCGTTATCGCAGCGGCGACACCCGTTTGACGCTCGGCGCGCAAACGATAGTCTGGGGGCGCGTGGACGGTATCCCGCTGGCAGACCGCGTGAGCCGTGCTGATCTGACCCGTTTCGTGCTGGACGGTTTGCCCGAACGCCGCCGCGCCCAGCTTGCTGTGCGTTGGGAACAGAGTTTTAACGACTACAAACTGGATGCCGTGTGGCTGCCGGTATTTCGGGCAGCACAGTTGCCGGATATCGCCAGCATCTGGAGTCCGATCAACCGCACAACCGGGCAGATCATTGGCGTGGCACCGAGCCCCGCGCTCGCTGCGCTGGTAGGTGCGGCGCACGTGGATGAAGACGAACACGGCAGCGGTGGCGGCGCTGTGCGCCTGAGCAAAACCGGCGGTCTGATTGATTACGGCATCACGCTGGCGCGTACCCGCCAATCCCTGCCGTACTATCGCGTCAACCCGCTCGTGCCCTCGCTCACGGCCATCCATCCGTTCAACAACTTCGCGGGTGCGGATGTCGAGTTTGTCACCGGAGACTACACCTGGCGCATGGAACTGGGCTACACCGACGACGTTCCCTTCACCCGTCCGACCACAGCTATCGGCAAAACCAGCGCGCTCGACTGGGTTGGCGCAGTCGAGTTTTTCCCCGGCGGCAAAGACACCCGGGTGAACCTGCAATTGGCGACGCATACGTTAAACACCAATCAAAACACGCTTGAATTAAGCGAGTACTACGGGGCGAACGGCGAGATCGAAACCACCTTTGCCCAAGGCCGCTGGAAAGCCGGCACGCGCTTTTTCACGGGTCTGAATGTGCATGATGTTTATATCAGTCCCAAGCTGAGCTATCTGGGCTGGGAACCGCACGAGCTTTATCTGGCCGTCCATTACTTTGACGGTGAAGCGCGCACGCTGAGCGGCTTTCACCAAGACCACAGCTTGTTCACTCTCGGCCTGAGAACACGTTTCTAGGTGTTTCGGCGCCTGCTTGCCCGTTTGTACGGGCATCATTCCGGTATGCAACACAAGACCTTGGCATGGCCGCTGGCACTAGCCATTGTGGTTAGCGTCCATCTTGTTTCGGGATTTTTCCTCCTCAAACTCCACTTCAATAACTCCCCCGAAGT
>JAYVLR010000003.1:0-2063 GCA_043759395.1 Thiobacillaceae bacterium | reverse complement strand
AAACCAGTGCTCGATCGTCGGTTGTGCATCAAGCAGCCGTTTTTCCAGTTCCAGCAGGGGACCGGTTAATGCCGTGGTGAGGTTAGGAACCATACAATGCCATCCTTCAAGGAATGCTCCATTCTAGCCAATGTTCGATATCGTGCTCTATCAACCCGAAATTCCGCCCAATATGGGTAAGCTGATCCGGTGGGTTAGCTAATCACTGGCAAAAATGCAAACGAGGTTTATCATTTGTCCATTCGGACCATAGTGCGCCAAAAATAATGGTGCCCCAACCCAGGAGTCCACGATGCAAACCGCAAAACAGGAAGTCGCCTCCCTACTTGAGCGGCTGCCGGAAGGCAGCTCTTTGGAAGACGTGCAATACCATTTATACGTCATCGAGAAAATACGTCGGGGACTGCAGCGTGCGGAAACCGAGGGTACGCTTTCGCAAACGGAGGCCGAAGCACGTTTGGATAAATGGCTGATCAAATCGTAGTCTGGTCGCCCGAAGCGCTGGAAGACGTAGACGCTATCGCCACGTATATTGCGCGTGATTCCATTTTTTATGCGGGTGCAGTCGTCGAAAAAATGCTCGCGGCTGCTATTGCGCTGAATCATTTCCCGCAGGCAGGACGTATCGTCCCCGAGTTGCACCAGCCTGATATACGAGAACGCTTTGTATACAGCTACCGCCTGATTTACCGAATTGAGACTGCGAGAATTGTCGTCGCAGCGGTAATCCACGGCAAACGACTGTTGGATGATGCAACGACCCATCGGCTAGCCGACGCGTGATTGCCAATAGCCAATGTTCGACATCGTGCTCTATCAACCCGAAATTCCGCCCAATACCGGCAACCTGATCCGGCTGGCCGCCAATACCGGCTGCCGTCTGCATCTGGTCAAACCGCTGGGCTTTGATCTTTCCGACAAACAGGTCGCGCGCGCCGGGCTCGATTATCACGACATGGCCAGTGTCACCGAGCACGCAGACTGGCAGGCCGTGCGTGCGGCTTTGGCGGATCGGCGCTGGTGGGTCTTCACCACTCGCGCCATTGCCTTGTATGCCGAAGCAAAATTTGGCGTAGGGGACGTGCTGCTGTTCGGACGTGAAACCAGCGGCCTGCCGGATGAAGTCCACGCCGAATTCAATGCGGGGCAGCGTTTGCGTTTGCCGATGGTGTCCGGTTCACGCAGCATGAATCTTGCCAATACCGTCAGCGTCGTGGTGTTTGAGGCGTGGCGACAGAATGGGTTTTTGGGAAGCGGTTGAGTGGGGGGGGGTGTACGATGTGTCGTACGGTCCTAAAACTTTCGCTTGACACCCATCAAAATCACCCAGTAAGGTCCGGGACAGCAGCAGGCACGCAAAGTACGTCGCCTACGCACCAGGGAGAAAATTATGACGGGATGCATTCGTATGAGCGCATGCGTGCGCAAATCATATCAGTCTGGCCCGTTTGCGAGTCTTGCATCACGAAGCTTGCCTAAGCGTGTTTCAATGCAAGACCAGACGCCAAATTTTTTCACGGCGGCAGTGTGCCTTGCAATCGAGGCTGGGTTGTGTGGACATCGAGTTGACCGACTTGAAAAGCGAATGATACTGGTTGGATGATCGGGGATTATTGATGCGATGATTGCCAAGAAACGTGTGGACGCCACCCCGCGTCGGCGGATTCGACCGCATGATCGAGGGGGCGGATTACGAGTTCGAGTGGGACGACGCCAAGGCTGAAGGCAATCTCGGGAAACATGGCGTGGATTTCATGGATGCCATGACCGTGTTACTCGACCCGCTAGCAATGACGCGCTTCGACGATGAGCACAGCGACGATGAAGAACGCTGGATCAGTTTGGGACGTGCCGCGAACGGATAGCTATTGCTGGTAGTCCATACGTTTAGCGCCACCGGGCCGAACACGGCTGGTGCGCTTGATTTCGGCAAGGCCAGCGACTCGGCGCGAGCGTGAGCAGTACGAGCAAGGTTGAGCGCTGCCGCAGGCAACAAACAAGTAAAGGTGATCATATGAAAGATGAATACGATTTCAGCAATGCCGAGCGCGGCAAATTTTATC
>JAYVLR010000002.1:0-3702 GCA_043759395.1 Thiobacillaceae bacterium | reverse complement strand
CGCGGCGAAATATCGACCAGATGCAATAGCAGATGCGTGCGCTGCAAATGACGCAGGAACTGATGCCCTAGCCCCGCCCCTTCGGCTGCGCCTTCGATCAGCCCGGGAATATCGGCGATCACAAAGCTGCGCTCGCTGTCTACCCGTACCACGCCCAGATTAGGCGCAAGTGTAGTGAAGGGATAATCAGCCACCTTGGGGCGCGCAGCCGAAACGGCGCGAATGAAAGTCGATTTTCCGGCGTTGGGCATGCCCAGCAGGCCCACATCCGCCAGAATTTTGAGTTCCATGGCGAGTTTTCCCCATTCTTCGCCCGGCTCGCCTTCGGTGAACTGGCGCGGCGCGCGGTTCAGGCTGGATTTGAAATGCAGATTGCCCAGGCCGCCTTTCCCGCCTTTGGCCAGGCAGACTTTCTGCCCGTCCTCAGCCAGATCGGCAACAACTTCGCCCGACTCGGGGTCGCTAAAAACGGTCCCCACCGGAACCCGCATAATCACATCGTCGGAGGCTTTGCCGTAACACTGTGCGCCCCGACCGTTTTCACCTTTTCTGGCTTTGAAGATGCGTGTATAGCGAAACTCGATCAGGGTATTGATATTACGGTCTGCCACAGCAAACACACTGCCACCTCGTCCGCCATCGCCGCCATCAGGGCCGCCTTTGGGGATATATTTTTCGCGACGAAACGAGGCGCAGCCATCACCGCCCTTGCCCGCATAGACTTCAATTTTCGCTTCGTCGATAAATTTCATGACCGTGCTCCACAAACAAAAAAGCCCTATCCGCTGGACAGGGCTTTTTTAACATTCAGGTAAGGCTAAACGGCAACCGGCTCGATGCGAACGGTGCGACGTCTTTGCGCGCCCTTGATCTCGAACTTGACCAGACCATCCGCTTTGGCAAACAGGGTGTGGTCTTTGCCGATGCCGACATTATCGCCGGGGTGAAACTGCGTGCCGCGCTGGCGCACCAGAATATTGCCCGCCAACACCAATTGATCGCCATAGCGCTTGACGCCCAGACGCTTCGATTCAGAGTCGCGACCGTTACGGGAACTGCCGCCTGCTTTTTTATGTGCCATGCTTTAGCTCCTTATGCGGTAATGCCGCCGATTTGCACTTCAGTGAAGTACTGACGGTGGCCCTGACTTTTGCGATAGTGCTTGCGGCGACGCATTTTGAAGATATGGATCTTGTCGCCACGCGCCTGATTCAGCACGGTGGCCTTGACGGTCGCGCCAGCCAGCATAGGCTGGCCGACTTTAATGTCGTCGCCGCTGCCAACCATTAACACCTGGTCAAAGGTCACTTCGCTGCCAATTTCGGCATCCAGTTTTTCGATTTTAAGTTTGTCACCAGCGCAAACGCGATACTGCTTGCCGCCGGTTTTGATGACTGCATACATGTGGGTGCTCCAACGCATTCTAAACCCAGGAAAGCGCGAGATTCTAGCGGTGAACGGCTGGGAAGTCAAACCGTTTGACGTTCTATTAAAAAAACAGGCTGGGCTGTTAACATATCGGCCTTTACTTGAACCCGACTCTATTGTGTCTTTGCAAAGCCTGCAAACTTTTCTCGCCGACGACATGCACGCGGTCGATCGTGTCATCCGCGAGCGCTTATATTCCGAAGTTGCCTTGATTCGTCAGGTTTCTGAATACATTATCAACAGCGGCGGCAAGCGTTTGCGCCCCGCGCTGGTATTGTTGTCGGCAGGTTGTTTCGGTTACACCGGTCAGGCGCATCATGAGCTGGCTGCGGTGGTCGAATTCATTCATACCGCAACCTTGCTGCACGATGATGTGGTTGACGAGTCAGACTTGCGGCGTGGGCGAGAAACGGCCAATGCCCTGTTTGGTAACGCCGCCAGCGTGCTGGTTGGGGATTTTCTGTACTCGCGTGCGTTCCAGATGATGGTGGGCGTGAATGACATGGAAGTCATGCGCATCCTGTCTGATGTGACAAACACTATTGCCGAAGGCGAAGTACTGCAATTACTGAATTGTCACGATGCCGACATCGACGAAGAAAACTATTTACGCGTCATTCGTTACAAAACCGCCAAGTTGTTTGAAGCTGCGGGTCGGCTCGGAGCAGTCATCGGCGGCGGAACGGACGCGCAGAAGATTGCGCTAGCCAACTACGGCATGCATCTAGGCACCGCATTCCAGCTGATTGATGACGTGCTGGATTATTCGGGTGACTTTCTGCAAACGGGTAAAAATATTGGTGACGATCTGGCTGAAGGCAAACCTACCTTGCCTTTGCTGTATGCAATGAAACACGGCACACCGGAACAAGCCGCCAGCATCCGTCATGCAATTGAACACGGTGGCCTGACAGAATTTCAAAGCGTACTGGCTGCAATCAAGGATACGCAAGCCTTGCAGTACACCCGTGCGCAAGCGCAACGCGAAGTTGAGGCAGCAAGTGAAGCTATTTCTGTTCTGCCTGATTCAAAATTCAAGTCAGCTTTGTTACAATTAGCGGCTTTCACGGTTGACCGCAGTTTTTAATTGATCGCGGTTTAGATTTCCCGTTTGTTTTTCTTGTGGGTGTTGTCGACAGTTGTATGTATGTTGCTGACGCGTTCCCAATCTGCCTCGGGGTGTAGCTCAGCCTGGTAGAGTACTGCGTTCGGGACGCAGGAGTCGGAGGTTCGAATCCTCTCACCCCGACCATTTTTCGCGTTATTGATCCTCCCGCCAATAAGTTCAAATGGTGCGGAAAACAGTAGCGCTAAAGTCATCCCGCCTGGTTCCTGATCGGGAGTCCGCCTCAGAATAGTTTGGCTGAGACGCGGAAAGCGCGTGTGCCAGCGAAGTATTGGATTTTCCCTATCGTGATTTGACGCAAAAAACAGGGCACCCGAAGGTGCCCTGTTTTTGTTACAACAGCCAGCTAATTAGTGAGCAGCAGGCTTGAACAGCTTGGACTTGTCGACCAGATCGACGTGGGCGCGCTTGAAGCAGTTCCACTGTTGCGTGGTCTTGTCGTAGACCGAGTTCACGAAGCAATGCCAGTTTTCTTCATCGACAAAGTTCTTGTCCATGCGGTAGTAGAAGCCCGGGTAGCGGGACTCTTCGCGGAACTGGATGTGCTTCATGTGGGCTTCGGCAGTCAACACACGATGATAGTTTTCCCACGCGCGCAGCAGTTCGTGCAGGTCTTTCGCACGCATCTTCTCGGCGTCTTCCTTCAGGAAGTTCAACTTTTCTTCCGCCACGGCCAGCATGCTGGCATTGGTGGTGTAATAAGTCGCGACGCCTGCCACATACTCGTCCATGATTTTCTGCAAGCGGAATTGCAGCATCTTGGGCGTGATGTAGTTGGGGTTGACGTCAATCGCGGTGGTGTAATCCTTGTGCTCGAGATAGGTACGCACCGGCTTGTAGATTTCTTCTACCAGCTGGTCGACCGGAGTATCGAGTTCAGGCTTCATGTCCTTGTTGTCGATGCAGTACTTGACCATGGACTTGGCGCACATGCGACCTTCGGCGTGTGAGCCGGAGGAGAACTTGTGGCCGGATGCGCCCACGCCGTCACCGGCGGTGAACAGACCCTTGACCGTGGTCATGGAGCGGTAGCCCCAGTTCCAGCCCTTGGGCAGATGCGCGGGGATCTTGCCAGCATCGGCATGATCTTCGGTGGTTGGCGCGCCGACGTCGTCGGGACCGGACACCCAGATGCCGCAGCAACCGGA
>JAYVLR010000001.1:0-2759 GCA_043759395.1 Thiobacillaceae bacterium | reverse complement strand
TTGATACGGCTTCCCGCACTTCCCGCGCTTGCCTCTTCACCCAAGCCAAAACCGGGTCTCAGCATTTTGATGCTGAGTTTGATCGTGACCCTGCTTGCGGCCTGGGGACAACATATCAACCCCGTGTCGTCCTGGTTCATTCCTGCCTTGCTATTTCTGGGCTGGGCGCTAGTCGATCTAACACCGGTCAAATACGATTCTTCCGTATTCACCCGACGCGTTTCCACGGTTGGCATAATCTATCTGGCCGTATCGCTCATTGTCGCGCTGGCGTGGGAGGTTCGTTATCGCGCTTATCCGGCACCGCCGACTTATGCGCTACCTCAAATGCTGGCGAATGATGTCACCCTTTTTTACCGCCAGACCTACGGGCAAAGCATTCAATTTGTTGCAGGCACATTCCCGCTGCCTTATATCCTGTCGTTCTACTCTTCGGATCACCCGCACGGCATGTATGGTCTCGATCTGGCACAATCGCCGTGGATTGACGCGCGCGCGCTCAAAGCTGGAAACAAGGTAGTGGTATGCGGCACCTTACGCTTTAGTGCGCCCGATGACACAGCGTGTATCCCCTCTGCCCAAGCCTTGTTTGGCGAACCCGACCGGGTAAAGCGCATCGACTACACCGTGTATGACCCAAAATCGAAACGACTTGGACTCCAGAGTTTTGATGTGTTGGCCTGGAATCACGCCCGCCATCTGATGGCGGGCGTACACAAAAATGGGAGCAAACCCTAACCGCGCTACAACTCAATATTGAGCGAGAATGAATCCATACAAAGCTCGGGGTGCGTTACCTCAAACACCATGCCCGCTGGCGAGCCAGCGCGCGCACTCAGACCCCAGTTCGCTTGCCGCGCGCGCCTCGTATGCCGCCGCTTCATCCGCTGTCAGTGTGTCTGCCCAGCGCCCATTTACGCCTTTATTGATGAAGACTTCTGCACCACCGTCCCAGAATGCGCCGCCTAGCGGTACGCTCTTTGCCGCATTCTTTTTCATCCAGTCGAATGAACAGTATTCGAGAATCTCAGGCCAGCGTGCTTCATCAACCGGAATATCGAGAAACCGTGCAATGCGGCGCATTTCACCCGGCATGTCACGCTTGAGATCGCTGAAGTGAACGAATAAAACATTGGGTAGCGCGCGAATCTGCCACCAAGCGCGGATGTTTTCCCAAAACGGCCAGAAGGGATGACCATCCTTGTCCATCCACTCATGCCAGTACTGGCGAATATCCGCAGGCGGCGGCGCAATTGGCGGACCGACCCGACCGGGGGTGTCGTTCAACGCCGCATACCACGCCTGATTGGCGTTGGCGTGGTGGTTGTACATGCTCCACACCACATCCCGGCCATCGCGGCCGATATAGATATATTTCGCCTTGGGCAAATACACCAGCGCATCGACCGGCAGATGCGTTTTAAGAATCCGGCGGTGCGTCTGCGCCTCGACCTGCGGCAACTTCACCGCTTTGGGCGGAATGCGCAAATCCAGCCACGGCGACATTTCTGCCACCGCCAGATCCGGATCACCGTTGAATAACATCTGCGCCACGATCTGCTGCATCCATGTGGTGCCGGATTTAGCGTAGGTGGCAATGATGATGTCGTCGTCGCGAAACTTGAAATCATTCCAGATCGTCGAATCGAAATGATGGTTGTGCAGTTCTCTGGATTTGATCGGCCATGCAGAATTGTCAGACATGATTCTTTCCTTTAAAAGCGAAAACAGAAACATCACCCAATAGTACAGTCAGAGACACAGAGAAGCATAGGTCGTGGTGGTGGCCAACGCAATGCAGCCAGCATACAAACGGCAGCTTGAATATTGAAACGAGCGCACCCTGTTCCTGATCAAACGACCGCCTGCAAACACCCGTCAACCAGCCGCATCTGCCGGTCCATTCTTGCAGCCAGTTCCATATCATGCGTGACGACAATCAGGCTGGTGCCTTGTTGATGATTCAGGTCACGCATCAAGTCAAACACGACGGTGGCGGTGTGACGGTCGAGGTTGCCGGTGGGTTCGTCTGCCAGAATGCAGGCGGGCTGGGTGACAAGGGCGCGGGCGATGGCGACGCGTTGGCGTTCGCCGCCGGAGAGTTCGCCGGGGCGGTGTGTCAGGCGGTGGCCGAGGCCGACTTCCGCCAGCACCTTGGCGGCACGCGCCAATGCAGACACGCGATCCATCCGACGGATGAGCAGCGGCATCGCAGCGTTTTCGGCTGCGGAGAATTCGGGCAGCAGATGATGGAACTGGTAAACAAAGCCGAGCGCGGTGTTGCGCAGTTCGCAACGCTCGGCCTCGGTGATGGCAAAGGGGTCGCGTCCCATCAAGGTAATCGTGCCACTGCTGGGAGCATCAAGCCCGCCCAACAGATGCAGCAGCGTACTTTTGCCCGAGCCCGATGCACCGACGATGGCGAGTGATTCACCTGCACCAACTTGCAAATCGATGCTGCCCAAGACCGGCACATCAAGCTTGCCCTGGCGGAAAACTTTGCCCAGCCCGGTGCAACTCAGCACGCTCTCACTCATATCGAAGCGCCTCCGCCGGGTTGATGCGCGACGCGCGCCAGCTGGGATAAATCGTAGCCAGCAAACTTAAACCCAGCGATACCGCAGCGATCACGCCGACATCGCTCCAGTCCAGTTTGGAGGGCAAATTGCTGATGTAGTACACATCCGCCGGAAACAGATCCATGCCCAAACTACGCTCGATGATTGGCACCACGGTTTCGACATTCAGCGCGAGCAGAA